>NZ_MUBA01000294.1 GCF_002154575.1 Streptomyces bobili | reverse complement strand
AGCGCCGCCGGACCCGCCACCACCGCGGTGCTGGCAGGAGCGGTGGGGGTGGCGGGTCCGGCGGCGCTGCTGTATTGCGCGATACCCATGCTGGGCATCGCGCTGGCGTTCCGCCATCTCGGCCGGATCGACGTCAACGCCGGGGCCAGCTACTCCTGGGTGGGCCGCACGCTCCACCCGTTCCTCGGCTTCGTCAGCGGCTGGGCGCTGGTGATGTCCACGACGATCTTCATGGTGGCGGGTTCGCTGCCGGCCGGGTCGATGACCCTTTCCCTGTTCGACGAGGGCCTGGCCGACAACACGGCACTGTCCACCGTGGTGGGCGCCGCCTGGTTCCTGCTGATGCTGGGCGTGGTGCTGGGCGGCGCCCGGCTCACCGTGCGGGCGCAGCTCGTCATGTCGGGGGTGGAACTGGCGATCCTCGCGCTGTTCGCCGTCCTCGCGGTCTTCCATTCCGACCACGCCCGTGCCTTCGACTGGTCCTGGCTGGGCCTCGGCCAGTTCGACGGCGTGTCGGGGTTCGCGTCGGGCGCCCTCGTGGCCGCGTTCTACTACTGGGGCTGGGACGTGACCAGCAACCTCAGCGAGGAGACCCGCGACAGCCGGCGCACGGCGGGGCTCGCGGGCCTGATCGGGGTGGGCGTCGTCTTCCTCCTCTTCGAGGTGTTCACCATCGCGGTGAACGTCATCCTCAGCGCCCGCCAGGTCGAGGAGAACGGCGCGAACGTGCTCGCGGTGCTCGGTGAGGAGGTGTGGCCGGGCTGGGGCGGCAAACTGCTGGTCGTGGCCGTGCTGCTGTCCACCGTCGCCACCTTGGAGACGACCCTCATCCAGGTCACCCGCTCCCTGTTCGCGATGGGCCGCGACCGGACGATGCCGGCCGCGCTGGGCCGGGTGCACGGCACGTGGAACACACCGTGGGTGGCGATCGCCGTGGTCGGCGCGGTGGCGCTGGGCATGTTCGTCGCCTCCAACGCGCTGGGCTCGGTGGGCGAGATCCTCTCCGACGCGATCTCGGCGATCGGGCTCCAGATCGCCGTCTACTACGGCCTGGCCGGCCTCGCGGCCGTCGTCGCCTACCGCAGGACGCTGCTGAAGTCGCCCGGCGCCTTCCTCTTCGGCGGGCTGTGGCCGCTGGGCGGCGCCCTGTTCATGTTCTGGATCTTCGTGGAGTCGCTCGGCGAGCTGAGCACGGCGGCGATCGCGATCGGTCTGGGCGGGCTCGCGGCGGGCCTGGTGCCGATGCTCTGGTACTGGCGCAAGGGCAGCGACTACTACCGGCCGGCCCGACTGGACGCCTCCCGGACCGTCCGCGCCGACTACCTGCCGGGAGGTACCGTGCCCGCGCACTCCGCCGCCCACGAGGGTCTCCCCACCGACTTCTAGAGGGGGACCCGATGGCGCGGATCCGTTTCGCTCCCGACTTCGACCCCGACTGCGGGGACACCGCCCTCTCCTCCGCCCGGCAGGACATCGTCATCGGACGCTGGCAGGGCCTGCGCGAACTCCTGCGGGCCACCGGCCCCAACTGGACGGCCCGCGGCCACCGGATGCGTCTCCTCGCACAGGCCTGCGCGGGGAGTTCGACGGTGGAGACCTGGCTGGCGGCCGAGCCGCACAGCGCGGACGCGCTGGTGCTGCGCGCGGCCACCGAGACCACCCGCGCGTTCAACGTGGCCATCGCGGCGGGCCGGGGGGTGCCGATCGGCCAGCACCGGGTGGACGCCGCGGTGCTCGCCTGCCTCGCGGCGGCCGAGGCAGAACCGGACGATCCGACGCCGTGGATCTCGCTCATCTCGGTGGCGCGGCTGTACCCCTCGGGCGTACGACGGCAGGAACTGGCCCGCTGGTGGGACGAGTTGCACCGGCGCGACCCGCAGAGCATGGAGGGCCACCTCCAGGTGCTGCACTACTACTCGGCGCGCTGGCACGGCACGCACGGCCTGATGTACGACTTCGCGCGGGACGCGGCGGGGGCGGCCCCGGCGGGCTGCGCGCTGCCGGTGCTGGTGCAGTACGCGCGCGTGGAGGAGTACCGGCACGCCGTCGACACGGCCGGCGGCGGTTCCACGTCGGTGAGTCTCGGCCGGCACTGGAACCACGACGGCGCCCTCGGTGACGTCCGCCGCACCTGGGAGCGCTGGATCATGGGCCGCGCCGGCTCCGAGGTGGCCCCCGGCGAACTGCGCGACGTCAACTACCTGGCGCACGCCGCCTGCCTGGCGGGCGCGGAGGAGGTCGCGGCCCCGCTCCTGCGGATGCTGGGCCGCCGCTTCACCCGCGCCCCGTGGTCGTACACCGGGGACCCGGTGCAGCAGATCACGCGCCGACAAGCACAGTGGGCGCCGCGCACCTGAGCGACTCCACGGCCCGCACGCGCACGCCACAATGGGCCATGCCCGCTTCCTCCGACGCGCCCGTGTCCGACCTGCCCTGCGGCCCCCGCCGTATCGCCCTCCTCGGAGGCGGTTTCTCCACCGACGCCGACGCGGTGCTCGACACCTGGGTGCTGGGCCGTGCCCGCGCCGCCCGCCCGAAGGTCTGCTTCGTGCCGACGGCGAGCGGCGACGCCGAGGGCTACGTCGACCGGTTCCTGACGGCGTTCGGCGCGCTCGACTGCGAGCCGTCCGTGCTGCGCCTGTTCCGCCGCGAGCCGGACGACGCGTCCCTGCGCGCGTTCCTCCTGCGGCAGGACGTCGTCTACGTGGGCGGGGGCAACACGGCGAACCTGCTGGCGGTGTGGCGCACACACGGCGTGGACCGGCTGCTCACCGAGGCCTGCGACCGTGGCACGCTGCTCTGCGGCATCAGCGCCGGCGCCAACTGCTGGGCCGAGGGCTCCCACACCGACTCCTTCGGCCCGCTGACCCATCTCCCCGACGGCCTGGGCCTGCTGCCCGGTTCGGTCTGCCCGCACTACGACAGCGAGCCGGGCCGCCGCCCCTCCTACCGCCGGGCGGTGGCCTCGGGGGCCCTGCCCGCAGGCTGGGCCCTGGACGACGGTGTCGGCGCCCTGTTCACGGACGGCGTGCTGACGGAGACGGTCGGCCGGACGGAGGCCGCCCGCCTGTACCGGGTGGAGGCGGACGGCCGGGGCGGTGCCACCGAAGTGCCTGTCACTGCCTGAGCGAGCCGGTCACGGAGTCGTGCGGGGACCGTCCGGCAGGATCTGCCGCTGCTCGATCATCTCGTGGCTGAGCGCCGCCGTCTCCGACTCGGGGAGGCGCTCGAAGCCGTCCTCGGTGATGACCGACACGATGGGGAAGATCCGGCGGTTGAGGTCCGGGCCGCCGGTCGCGGAGTCGTCGTCCGCCGCGTCGTACAGCGCCTGGAGGGCGGCCAGCGCGGCCTCGCGCCGGTCCATGCCCGGCCGGAACAGCTTCTTCAACGCGCCCCCGGCGTACGGCGATCCGGAGCCCTCGGCGTGGAAGTCCCGCTTCTCGTAGAGGCCGCCCACGACGTCGTAGCTGAAGATGCGGCCCCGGCGGCCCTCGGGCGCCGAGGCGTCGTAGCCCGTGAGGAGCGGGACCACGGCGAGGCCCTGCATGGCCTGGCCGAGGTTTCCGCGGATCATGCCCGCCAGGCGGCGCGCCTTCGCGTTCAGTGTCATCGCGGTGCCTTCGATCTTCTCGAAGTGCGCCAGCTCGACCTGGTAGAGCTTCACCAGGTCCAGCGCGAGTCCCACGGTGCCGGCGAAGGCGACGGCCGTGTGGTCGTCGGCCGGGTGCACCTTCTCCAGGTCGCGCTGGGCGATGACGTTGCCCATGGTGGCCCGGCGGTCGCCGGCGATCAGGACGCCGTCGCGGAAGGTGAGGGCCAGCACGGTGGTGCCGTGCGGGACCTGATCCGGCGCGGCGCGTACGCCGGGCGGGAGGGCGCTGCGGGTGCTGAGCAGTTCGGGGCGGTGGGCCGCCAGGAAATCGGTGAAGGACGCGGTGCCGGGAGTGAAGAACGCGGCCCCCAGCCGTCCAGCGTCGTCGTCGTTCCACGTCATGGCACTCCCCCTCGTCGCCGGGCCGTCCCGCGTCGGAGTCCTACCAGGTGCGGGCGTGCGGGAAACGTGCGAGGCCGGTCACAGGGTCCTGCGCCGCACCAGGACGCCCAGCACGAGCAGGCCCGGCAGGAGCGGCAGCCACAGCGTCAGGAGCCGGTAGCCGAGCACGGCGGAGGCGGCCTCCTCGGCCGGTGTCCCGGCGGTGACCAGGGCGAGTCCGAGGGCCGCGTCGAGGGAGCCGATGCCGCCCGGTGTGGGCAGCAGGGCGGCGGCGCCGCTGGCGGCGAGATAGAGGAGCGCCACCTCCGTCGCGGGCAGCGGCAGGGCCATGGCCCGGGTGACGGCGATCAGCACGCACGCGTGCAGCGCGGCGAAGGCCAGCGAGCCGCCCCACAGGGCCGCGGCCCGGCGCGGAACGGCGTGCACGGCCCTGACGTCGGCCCACACGGCCGTCAGTGCGGCCCGGCAGCGGGCGTGGTGCCGCAGCGCCGCCACGACGGCCGCGCCGACGGCCACGACCGCGAGGGCGGCCCAGCCGCCCCAGCCCGGCGGAAGCCGCAGCAGGCCCGGACAGGCCGCGGCGAGCACGACGAGGAGGGCGGCGCGCGCCACCGCGCCGGCCGTGGCCTTGACGGCGACGGCGGTCGTGGCGCGCCCGGCGGTCAGTCCGCGGCGCATCAGGAAGCGCACGTTGACGGCGCCCGCGCCCAGCCCGGCGGGCAGCAGGTGGTTGGCGGCGGACGCGGCGAACTGCGCGGCCACCAGCGGCCCGCGGGGCAGCCGTGGGACGACGGAGCCCTGCTGGGCGACCGCCGCGCACAGCCAGGTCCCCGACGCCGCCACCGCCCCGGCGAGCAGCCAGCGCCGGTCGGCCCCGGCGAGCCGCACGGCTCCGGTGTGCAGGACGGGCCAGTGCCGGTGGGCGAGCCAGACGGCGGTGGCCAGGACGGCGAGGCTGAGCGCGGTCCGCCAGTAGGTGCCGTTCGCGCGGCCGGCCCTGACGGTGGTCCGCTCGGCCGTCATCGCGTCCCGTCCCCGGGCGGTGACGGCGCGAGGTGCACGTCGAGCCCGGCGGACGGATGGGTCCGCCAGCCGCGGGCGTACGACGGCGGCGGGGCGCCCGGCAGAGAGAGGGCGGCGGTCGGGACGCGGCCGGCGGTGCGCAGGATGCCCGCCTCGGTGATGTTGACGTTGTGTCCGCGCGGGTTGGCCGAGGAGCAGCCTGCGTAGTAGGCGACGGGGATGGCCTCGGTGCCGGTGAGCAGACAGGGCGGGCGGACGCCGAGCCGGTGCAGGTCGGCGGCGGTGCGGGTCCAGCCGCGGCGGTCGGCGGCGGTGCGGTCCACGGTGCGGTCCAGGACGACGTACTGCACCGCCAGATGTCCGGCGAGGCCGAGCGCGACCGCCGCGGCGACGACCGGGCGCAGGCGGCCTCGCGGCGCGGTGACCAGGCGGCACAGGGCGTCGGCGGCCGGGAGCGCGAGCAGCGCGTAGAAGGGGAGCAGGAAGCGGGGGGCGGCGTAGCCGATCAGGAAGAGGTACGGCACGGCTGCGGTCGCGGCGCAGGCCAGTGGCACCAGCGTGGGCGTGGTGCGGCGGGCCCTGGCCGCCACCGCGAGGCCGGCGAGGGCCAGCAGCGGCAGCGCGAACCACCAGGCCACGATCACCGGGTGGGGCATCTCGGCGGTGCAGGGGCGGCACAGGGTGCGGCCCACCAGGCTGCGCAGCTGGTCGTCGACGGCGAGGTTCCAGCCGAGGCCGCCCTGGATGCGGGAGGCCTCGGAGAGCCGTTCGCCGAGGCCGCCGTGGCTGAGGTACGCCTCGATGATCCACTGGCCGCCGCCGGTCGCGAGGCCCGCCAGGAGGGCGAGAGCCAGGCGGAGACTGCGTGCCGGGATCAGCAGGACGAGGAGGGGCAGAGTGGCCCAGACGGCGTCGGTGGGGCGCATCCAGGCCATGAGGGCGGCGCCGGCCGCGACGCCCCACAGGGCCGCCCGGTCGGCCCGGTCCGCGCGGACCCGCAGGAAGCAGCCGACGCAGATCAGGGCGCCGAGCGCGACCCAGTGGTTGGGCATGGCCGCCGGGCCGTAGAACAGCGTCACCCACAGGGAGGCGAAGAGGGCGCCGCCGACGGCCAGGACGCGGGGCGGGAAGAAGGCGCGCCACACCCGCAGGGCCAGGTAGAGGCCGAGGCCCGACAGGACGGCCAGGTAGACGCGCAGCAGTTCGGTCGACGTCGACCAGGAGGTGACCGGCGCGACCAGCAGGGACACCCCGCGGGCGCGCGGCGCGCTGAAGAAGGCGGGCGGTGCCTGGGCGGAGATCTGGCTGACGTACACCGTCTCGTCCCAGCCGAGGCCCAGGCCCGGCCCGACCAGGACGAGTTGCGCCACGGTGAAGGCGACGGCGACGGCCGCGAGCGGCCAGGAACCGGGCGCCCGCCAGGGCGCTCCGGGCACGGTCGCCGGCACGCCCCGCCGCGCGCCGGCGAGTGTCGCGTTCGTGCCCTCGGCCATGCTCCACCCCTCGCCCCGTAAACGGAAAAACATGGCCAAACTAACGCGTGAGGGCCGGGCACGCAGGGTGATATACGGCCAGCTGTGCGAGCGGGTGCCCGCGGTGGTCAGCGGACGTGGGGCCTCCGGTGCCTCGGCTGCTCCGGTTCGGGGCGCACGGGTGCGGCCGGGACGGGCCGCACCGCGGGTCCGTCGCCGTTGAGGTGGACCGGCATCCCGTGGTGAGCGATCGTCAGCGGCGGCCCGGACAGCAGGGTGTACGTGGCCTTGTCGGGGCCGACCTCCACGTGCAGGCGGCGGCCGAGGAACTGGAGGGAGAAGGCGAGGCGGCTGAACGCCTCCGGCAGGCGGGGCGAGAAGTACAGCGTCCGGTCGCCGTCGCGGCGCAGTCCGCCGAACCCTGCGACCAGCGCCATCCAGGTGCCGGCCAGCGAGGCGATGTGCAGTCCGTCGCGGGTGTTCTGCTCCAGGTCGGCCAGGTCCATCAGGGCGGCCTCGGCCGTGTAGGCGTAGGCCAGCCGCAGATGGCCCGCCTGGGCGGCGACGACGGCCTGGCAGCACGCCGAGAGGGAGGAGTCGCGGACGGTGAGCGGCTCGTAGTAGGCGAAGTTGCGGGCGACCTGCTCCTCGTCGAAGAAGTCGCCGCAGGTGTACATCGCCAGCACCAGGTCGGCCTGTTTGACGACCTGTTTGCGGTAGAGGTCGAAGTACGGGAAGTGCAGCAGCAGGGGGTACTGGCCGGGGCGGGTGCCGTCGAAGTCCCAGCGCTGGTAGCGGGTGAAGCCGGCGTGCTGTTCGTGCACGCCGAGTTCGTCGTTGTACGGGATGTGGACGGCCGCGGCGGCGTCGCGCCAGGCGGCCGACTCCTCCTCGTCGACACCGAGCCGGGCGGCTTCCCCGGGGTGCCGCTCGACGGCCTCGGCGGCGGACAGGAGGTTCGCCCGCGCCATCAGGTTGGTGTACGTGTTGTCGTCGGCGACCGCGCTGTACTCGTCGGGGCCGGTGACGCCGTCGATGTGGAAGACGCCGTGCGCGTCGTGGTGGCCGAGGGAGCGCCACAGGCGGGCGGTCTCCACGAGCAGTTCGACGCCCGTGTCCCGTTCGAAGTCGGTGTCGCCGGTCGCCGCGACGTAGCGGACGACGGCGTCGGCGATGTCCGCGTTGACGTGGAAGGCGGCGGTGCCGGCCGGCCAGTACGCCGACCCCTCCGAGCCCTCGATGGTGCGCCAGGGGAACGCGGCGCCGCTCAGTCCGAGCTGGGTGGCTCGCTCGCGGGCCGCGTCCAGGGTGGCCTGCCGCCAGCGCAGGGCCTCGGCCACGGCGCCGGGCGCGGTGTAGGCGAGGACGGGCAGGACGAAGGTCTCGGTGTCCCAGAAGGCGTGGCCGTCGTAGCCGGAGCCGGTGAGGCCCTTGGCGGGGATGGCCCGCCGTTCGGCGCGGGCGCCGGCCTGGAGGACGTGGAACAGGGCGAAGCGGACGGCCTGCTGGATCTCCTCGTCGCCGTCGACCTCCACGTCCGCGCCGGCCCAGAAGTCGTCGAGGCAGGCCCGCTGGTCGTCGAGGAGTCCCTGCCAGCCGCTGTGTCCGGCCGCCGCGAGGGCCGCCTCGACCTGGTCGCTCATCGCGGGCCGGGAGCGGGCGCCGGACCAGCCGTGCGCGACCAGTTTCTCCACCCGGAGCGTCTCGCCGGGCTCCAGCACGGAGGTGACGGTGAGGCGGGCCACGTCCACATTGCTCTCGCTGCCGGTGGTGGTGCGTTCGGGGCCGGTGACGGTGTGGTCGGCGGCGACGGCGACGCGCAGTCCGCTGCGCCGGGTGCGGTGCACGAGCCGCAGCCGCTGTCCGACGGCGACGTCCTCCTCCGGTTCCAGCGGCGACTTCAGCGCGCGGGCGGCGCGCGGGTCGGTGTCGGGCTCGGGCAGGCTCTCGTTGGCGACGAGTTCGGACTGGATGACCACGCGGGAGCGGCTGCCGACGGCCTCCACCTCGTAGGCGATGGCGGCGATGGCGCGCTGGGTGAGGGAGACGAGCCGGGTGGAGCGCACGCGAACGGTCGAGCCGGCCGGCGAGGTCCATTCGCAGGTGCGTTCCAGGACTCCGCGGCGCAGGTCCAGGACGCGTTCGTGGGAGACGAGCCGGCCGTAGCGCAGGTCGAACGGCTCGTCGTCGACGAGCAGTCGCAGGATCTTGCCGTTGGTGACGTTGATGACGGTCTGGCCGGACTCCGGATAGCCGTACCCCGCTTCCGCGTAGGGCAGCGGGTGCAGTTCGTGGACGCCGTTGAGGTAGGTGCCGGGCAGGCCGTGGGGTTCGCCCTCGTCGAGGTTGCCGCGCCAGCCGATGTGCCCGTTGGACAGGGCGAACACCGACTCGCTCTGGGCGAGGACGTCGAGGTTGAGGCGCGTCTCGCGCACGCACCAGGGCTCGACGGCGTAGGACCGGTCGGTGATCACTCGTGCTCCCCCAGGTCGGCCGGGTCGGCCAGTTCGGCCAGGTCCCTCACGACGACGTCCGCGCCGTGGGCGTACAGGGCGTCGCTCTGCCCCACCCGGTCAACGCCCACGACGTACCCGAAGTGCCCGGAGCGTCCCGCGTCCATGCCGGCCAGCGCGTCCTCGAAGACGGCGGCCCGCTCCGGTGGGACGCCGAGGTCGCGGGCGGCGGCGAGGAAGGTGTCGGGGTGCGGCTTGCCGGGCAGGCCGCGTTCGGCGGCCACCACGCCGTCGACGCGTACCTCGAACAGGTCCTCGGCGCCGATCGACCGCAGCACGTCGCGGGTGTTGGCGCTGGAGGAGACGACCGCGGTGCGCAGGCCCCGCGCGCGGACGGCCCGCAGGTAGCCCAGGGTGCTGTCGTAGGCCTCGACGCCGTCGGTGCGGATCCTCGCCAGCAGCAGTTCGTTCTTGCGGTTGCCGAGTCCGTGGACCGTCGCCGCGTCCGGCGGGTCGTCCGGGCCGCCCTCGGGCAGGTGGATGCCGCGGGAGTCGAGGAAGGTGCGGACGCCGTCGGCGCGCGGGCGGCCGTCGACGTACTCGTCGTAGTCGTGGGAGGAGTCGAAGGGGCGGTACCGCGCGCCGTCGCGTTCACGCAGGAAGGCGTCGAACATCTCCTTCCAGGCTGCCGCGTGCACCACGGCCGTCCGGGTGACGACCCCGTCGAGGTCGAAGAGGCAGGCCTGGATCGTGTCCGGGAGACCGAGCGTCGTCGTCATACAGGACCCGTTCCCCGTCCGCCGGATCCGCACCGGGTGGCGAGCGCCACATGGCGGCGCCGCGGCGTCAGTCGTGCGGGAACGAGTGGTGCTCGTGGGTGATCACCCAGCGACCGCGCCGCTTGCGCAGGCCGAACGTCAGCCGCAGCCGCAGGGTGGGCCGCTCGGCCAGCTCCTCGGGCGTGCCGCAGCGCAGCAGGGCGTGCGCGAAGGCGACCTCGGGGCCGGAGGCGACGTCCAGGACGTCGATCTCGAAGAGTGCGCCCTGCGCCTGCCACGCGAAGAACGGCGGCCAGAGCGCCCGGTAGGCGGCGAGGCCGCGAAGCCCCTCGTGGGGCGGGGTCACGTAGTAGAGCCGCAGGTCCTCGGCGTGGTCGGCGAGAACGGCCTCCAGGTCGCCGCGGTGCACCGCGTCGGCCCAGCGCGTGATCAGCGCGCGGATCCGCCTCTCGTCCTCCGACACCTCGTCCTCCCTCTCTCGCCGTCCGGGTTCCCTTCAAGACTGCGACACTCTGCTGTGTGCTGACCTACGACGATCTGCTGCCCCGCGCGCG
>NZ_MUBA01000293.1 GCF_002154575.1 Streptomyces bobili | reverse complement strand
GACGACGCGTCCTACGAGCCCCGGTTCAGCTCGAACCAGACCACCTTGCCGGTGCTCAGCCGGGTCGCCCCCCACCGCCGGGCCAGCCGGTTCACCAGGTACAGGCCGCGCCCGCCCTCGTCCGTAGCGCGCGCCTGCCGCAGCCGCGGCAGCTGCGGCACGTCGTCGCCGACCTCGCAGCGCAACACGTCGGTGCGCAGCAACCGCAGCGACACCGGCCGGGTGGCGTACCGGACCGCGTTGGTGACCACCTCGCTCACCAGCAGCTCCACGGAGTCCGTCATGTCCTCCATGCCCCAGCGCTCCAGCGCCCGCCGGGCCAGCCGCCGGGCCCGCCCGGGTGCCGCGTCCTCCGGCTCCAGGAACCAGTACGCGACGTCACTGGGCGCGATCCCGTCGAAACGGGCGGCGAGCAGCGCGATGTCGTCGTCCCGGTCGCCCGGACCCAGCATGTCGAGCACCTCGTCGCACAGCGCCTCCAGCGGCGGCGGATGATCCGGCCCGGTCAGCTGCGCGGTCGCGGCGAGCTTCTCGCGCAACTGCTCTATGCCGGTCGCCACGTCCCGCAGCCGGGACTCCACCAGACCGTCCGTGTACAGCAGCAGGGTGGCACCCGCGGGCGCGTCCAGCTCCACGGCCTCGAAGTCGACGCCGCCGACCCCGATCGGCGCGCCCGGCGGCACCCGCAGCACCTCGGCCCGCCCGCCCAGGTGCAGCAGGATGGGCGGCGGATGGCCCGCGTTGGCGATGGTGATGCGGTGCGACACCGGGTCGTAGACGGCGTAGAGGCAGGTCGCCATGCGGTCGGTGCCCAGGCGCTGGGCCTGCTCGTCGAGATGGTGCAGGACCTCCTGCGGGGGCAGGTCGAGCCCGGCCAGTGTCTGGGCCGTCGTGCGGAGCTGGCCCATGATGGCCGCGCTGGTCATGGAGTGGCCCATGACGTCGCCGACCACCAGCGCGACGCGGCTGCCCGGCAGCGGGATCGCGTCGTACCAGTCGCCGCCGACCCGCGCGGTCTCCGCGGCGGGCAGATAGCGGGAGGCCAGCCGCACGCCCGTGGGGCGCGGCAGGGTCTCCGGCAGCATCGTGCGCTGGAGCTCGTCGGCGATGTACGCCTCACGGTCGTACAGCACCGCCTTGTCGATGCCCAGGGCGCTGTGCGTGGCGAGCTGCGCGGCCACCAGCAGGTCGTCCGCCTCGAACGGGATGCGTTCGGGACGGCGGATGAACACCGCCGCGCCGATCACCCGGCGCCGGCCGCGCAGCGGCGCGAGGATCGCCCGCTGGCCGCCCGGAATGTCCAGCCGGCTCTCCGCGCCGAGGAGTTCGGGCAGCGCGGCGGTCGCGGCCGGGGTGTCCGCGAACACCGGACGCACCCCGCGCAGGACCTCCGCGAGCGCCCCGCCCGGCCGTACCTCGCACAGTTCCGCGATCGCCGCCGACAGCTCCAGCAGCTCCGGCGTCTCCGGGGGCGGCATGCCGAGCTGGGCGAAGCCGGGCTCCGGCTCACGCTCCTCGGGGATCCGGTCGGTGCGCCGCAGCCGCAGGACGACCCGGTCGGCGGCCGGCCGCTCGTCGCCGACGGGCAGCGGGTCGCGCAGATAGACCAGGATCGCGTCGGAGAAGGTCGGCACGGTGGCCCGGCACAGCCCCATCACGATCTCGTCCAGGTCCAGGCCGCGGGCGATCCGCCGGGTCGCCGCACCCACGAAGCGCAGCCGGTCGCCGTCCCGCCGCATCGGCGTGGGCTGCCGGCCGGCCGCGGGCGCCTGCCCGGTACGCCGGTCACGGGTGTCCTGGGGCCGCTCCGCGCGCGTCTCCGCGCCCGGCTGCGGCGGTATGGCCTCGGGCGCGGGACGCGGCCGGTGGGCGTCCGGCTCTGCGGCCGCCGCGGGCTGTGAGTGCTCGGCGTCGGAAACGGCCGGATCCTTCCCCTGGGGGCGGGGCGCCGGGCCGCCCGGCGTGGCGGTGCCCGGCGTGCCGTCGGTACGGGCCTGGGCGGCGGCGGGCGGTAATGCGGTGGCGCCCGGCGCGGGCCCCTGGGTACGCAGGAGCGCCCCGCGGGCGTCCGTGGGGTCCACGCCCTGGGGGCGTTCGTAGGAGGTGGGCTGCTCCGTCACGCGTGTCGAATCCGTCCGTCCGGGGCTGCGCGCCGCGCGTGCAGTCGGTCCCGCAGAGAATCCGATACCCGGAATACATGTCCCTGGAACGGAATTCCCGCGTGGTCAGAGGCTGTTCCTGTGCAACCGGTGGACCTGCCGCGTCCCTTGCCGGTACTGCCCTCGTACCCCTCGCTCACGTCCTGCCGCCCCTCGGTGACGTTAGGTCAGACCCGGCGCCCGCTCCGGGAGTTGCGGTTGAAGCGCCCTTGCGGAGGTTGATCCTACGTTTGCCGCCCGGGGGCGCAGCAAGGGTCTCATGTGGACAGATGCGCGGGCGTACGGTCCCAGTCCTCCGGCAGCAACGGTACGGCCCAGGACGGATCCGGGCGCCAGTTCTCCCAACCGTCGGCGAACGGGGCTCCCCAGGCACGGACCACCTCCACCGCCGACCGGCCGGCCTCCCGGACCCGCTCGGCCACCGACACGTCCATCAGTCCGTCCTGCTGAGCCTGCGCGAACTCGTCCTCGTCGCGCCAGCCCCAGGAGCGGTCGGGATATACACACAGGTCGAGGAAGTGGTCCTCGGAGTCGACGCCGCCGTCCCAACGGCAGAGCGGCTCCTCGAAGTTGACGTACCAGTTCTTGAACTGCCAGCCCGGCTCCCAGAACAGCCACACCGACCACGGTTCGCCGGGCCGGGCCAGCTTCAGCACACCGGTGCCGAACCAGCGCCCCGGCACCACCGTCCGCGGCTTGGTGTAGCGCGTGCGCAGGGGTTCCTGGTGCGGGGGAGTGCCGTCGGCGAGCACGGGCCTGACGCACTGGGTGCCGGGGGCCAGCCACACGGCCAGCAGCTCCTCGTCGTCGCGGACGACGGTGACGGGGCGGGCGATGTGGATGCCCGCCCCGCCGTTCTCCCGGTACCGCCACAGGATCTGGTCCCCGGGCCGCCAGAGGCCCGCAGCCCCGCCCGTTCCCACGCGCCTCACCGCTCCACCGTCTGCCATGCAGAGATATTAGGTGCCATGGGCATACGACGCTGCGGCGCGCGTCACGGTTCTCACGCCGGGCGCGAAAGGTTACGGGTGCGTCATCCGCAGGACATCGAGCGCCTCGTCGAGCTGCCGCAGCGTGAGGTCACCGCGCTCCACGTAACCGCCGTCGAGGACCGTCTCGCGGATCGTCCTGCGCTCCGCCAGCGCCTTCTTGGCGACCTTCGCGGCCTCCTCGTACCCGATGTACTTGTTCAGCGGGGTGACGACGGACGGCGACGACTCGGCGTACTCGCGGGCCCGTTCGCGGTCGGCGACGATCCCGTCCACGGTCCGGTCGGCGAGCAGCCGCGACACGTTGGCGAGCAGCCGGATCGACTCCAGCACGTTCTTGGCGATGACCGGCAGCATCACGTTCAGCTCGAAGTTGCCGGCCGCGCCCGCCGTGGCCACGGTCGCGTCGTTGCCGACGACCTGCGCGGCGACCATCAGCACCGCCTCCGGGATCACCGGGTTGACCTTGCCCGGCATGATCGAGGACCCCGGCTGGAGATCGGGCAGCGAGATCTCCGCGAGCCCGGTCCTGGGGCCGGACGCCATCCACCGCAGATCGTTGGCGATCTTCGTCAGCCCCACGGCGATCGTCCGGAGCTGCCCGCTGGTCTCCACGATGCCGTCGCGCGCGCCCTGCGCCTCGAAGTGGTCGCGCGCCTCCGTCAGCGGGAGCCCGGTGACCCGGGCGACCTCCTCGATGACGGCCGCGGAGAAGCCCGGCGGCGTGTTGATGCCCGTGCCCACGGCCGTGCCGCCGAGCGGCAGTTCGGCCAGCCGGGGGAGGGACGCCGTCAGCCGCTCGACGCCGTACCGCACCTGCGCGGCGTACCCCCCGAACTCCTGACCCAGGGTCACGGGCGTGGCGTCCATGAGGTGGGTGCGGCCCGACTTCACCACATCGGAGAACTCCGCCGCCTTGCGCTCCAGGGAGGCGGCCAGGTGCTCCAGGGCGGGGATCAGGTCGTGGGTGACGGCGGCGGTGGCGGCGATGTGGATCGACGACGGGAAGACGTCGTTGGACGACTGGGAGGCGTTCACATGGTCGTTGGGGTGGACGTCCCGGCCGAGCCGCTCGGTCGCCAGCGTGGCCACGACCTCGTTGGTGTTCATGTTGGAGGAGGTCCCGGAGCCCGTCTGGAACACGTCCACCGGGAACTGCTCGTCCCACTTCCCCCCGGCCACCTCGGCGGCCGCTTCCTGGATCGCCCCCGCGATCTCCTTGTCGAGCACGCCCAGCTCGGCGTTCACCTTCGCGGCGGCACCCTTGATCCGGGCGAGAGCCTCGATGTGCGCGCGCTCGATGCGCTGCCCGGAGACGGGGAAGTTCTCCACGGCCCGCTGCGTCTGGGCCCGCCACTTGGCATCCGCCGGTACGCGGACCTCGCCCATGGAGTCATGCTCGATGCGGTATTCGGTCATACGGGGTACAGCGTGCGGGGCGCTGCACTTGTTCCGCCGCTGAGCTGTCCGGACCCCGGGGTATCTCAGCCCGTCCGGCGTCTGAGGACGAGGCCCGTTCAGGACCGACAGCGGGGGGCTGGGGGCGCAGCCCCCAGGTTCGGGACGGGAAGGGGCGGC
>NZ_MUBA01000292.1 GCF_002154575.1 Streptomyces bobili | reverse complement strand
CCCGCCGTACGGGCCCGGCTGGTTGTAACTCATGACTGGGTTCCCCTCCAGACGCTTATGTGATTTTCACATCCTGGCTCAATGTCGTTGCGAGCACGGTGGCGGGGCCCTACCCGTTACAGAACAAAGGCGTTTCGGGACGGCGCGGTGACACCCCTAAACTGGCCCCGTGACCGAGAACGCTCAGCAGCAGCCCCCAGCGCCCACGACCGAACTGCCGACCCAGTACGCGCCGGCCGACGTAGAGGCGCCGCTGTACGAGCGCTGGGTCGAGCGGGGCTACTTCGAGGCCGACGCCAAGAGCGACAAGCCGCCGTACACCGTCGTCATCCCGCCGCCGAACGTCACGGGCAGCCTGCACCTCGGCCACGCCTTCGAGCACACCCTCATCGACGCCCTCACCCGCCGCAAGCGCATGCAGGGCTTCGAGACGCTGTGGCAGCCCGGCATGGACCACGCCGGCATCGCGACCCAGAACGTCGTCGAGCGCGAGCTGGGCAAGGAGGGCAAGTCCCGCCACGACCTCGGCCGGGAGGCCTTCGTCGAGCGCGTCTGGCAGTGGAAGGGTGAGTCCGGCGGGCAGATCAGCGGCCAGATGCGGCGCCTCGGTGACGGCGTCGCGTGGTCGCGCGAGCGCTTCACCATGGACGAGGGCCTCTCCCAGGCCGTCCAGACCATCTTCAAGCGGCTCTACGACGACGAGCTGATCTACCGCGCCGAGCGCATCATCAACTGGTGCCCCCGCTGTCTCACCGCCATCTCGGACATCGAGGTCGAGTACCAGGACGACGACGGTGAACTCGTCTCCATGAAGTACGGCGAGGGGGACGACACCATCGTCGTCGCCACCACCCGCGCCGAGACGATGCTCGGTGACACCGCCGTCGCCGTCCACCCCGGCGACGA
>NZ_MUBA01000291.1 GCF_002154575.1 Streptomyces bobili | reverse complement strand
CCGGAAGGGCTTGGTGACGTAGTCCCGCTGTCCCGGGCCCAGTTCGGGCACGAGTTCGTCCAGCGCGTCGTACTCCGTCAGGACGAGCACCGGGGGGCGGTGGGCCACGACGGGCCGTTCCCGGGCCAGGCTCGCCATGTCCGGCAGCGCCGCGTCGACGACCGTCACGTCGAACCGCTGCTCCGCGAGCCGCTCCAGAGCCTCACCCCCGGTCCCGGCCAGGGCGGTGCGGTATCCCGCTAACTCCAGCGTGGTGGAAAGGAGTTCGGCGACACCCGGCTCACGGACGACGAGCAGGACGTGTTGACCGGCTCCACGGGCGTGTGCCGGTTTCAATCGGGCGCCACTGCCGTACATGTGCTCCACCCTACGGCCCGCTTGCCTAACTCAACTAATTCTCCGGTGGTTTCGGGTTCGCCCGCAGGGCGTCGGCATGACCGGTGCCGGGCGCATGCCGACGACGGAGGCCACCAGTGCGGTCCCGGTGTCGATCGGCCTGTGCCCGGACCTGACGGGTTCCGGCATGCCGGCTACGGAGCCTTTCGCGGGGCGTGCCGTTGGGTGAACTCATCGGCGAGCATGCCCATCACGACGAGATCCCGGTGGCGGCCGGCAAGGAACACGCGATCGCGGAGGCGCCCCTCCTCGACGAAGCCGAGCCGACGGTGAAGTGCCAGCGACGCCTCGTTGTGCGCGAAGATCCGTGCTTCGCACTTGTGATAACGCTGCTCGGCGAACATGAAACGCAGCAGCATCACCACGGCTTCGGCCGCATAGCCCTTGCGCCGATGATCGGCGCCGATCGTGACGCCGTACTCGAACCAGCCCGCACGCGGATCAGCCTGGTACGAGCCGACGGCACCGACTGTCTCCCCCGCGTCGACGTCCTCGATCGCCAACTGGAAGCAGTCACCATCGGACTTGGCAGCGGCCTGTTCCTTCGTCCAGGCACGAAATCCTTCGGCGGAACGAGGCGGGTTCAGGAGGTCGCCCATCCGCTCTTCGTCCACGGCGAACCGCATGAACGCGCTCCAGTCGTCAGGCTCGATACCGCGCAGGCGTATCCGATTGCCGGTCCAGAACGATGTCATCCCCCATTCGATCACGCTGCAAAGTGCGAAGTACAGACCACTCACCAACCCCGACATGCCATGTGACCTGGCACTTCGAGCTTGCCGCCCCGCCGTGGCCGACCGCCTCGACTTCACCGACCCCGCGAACCTCGGCCGCTTCTGAGGAGGACGCGGTGATCGACTGCCGCGCCCAGACCTTCGAGCGTCACCTGTATGGCTACGACCTGGTGCCGGACAACCTCCGCGGGGAGAAGCTGGGGAAGCACCCTTGGATGAACAAGCCCGTCGGTGCGCCATCGGGATCGCCGGTCCCCCCAACCCCGCGTCAGCCCAAGATCCGGCCTGAACCCCCCGATGCCCTGACCGCATCGGGCTTCAGCGGCAAGATCCGCAAGCAGGCGAGGAATCACGGCGAGATCTACGAGTTCCTGTTCCAGGTTCCGCAGGCGCTGCGGTCCGGCCGGGGCGACCTTGCCGGCGGCGGAGGCGATGTTCACCACGTGGCCGCCGCGGCGGGTCTTCGGCGGGGTCAGTAGCCGTAGATCATCTTGTAGGCGACCTCCGGGAGGAACTGTCCGGCCGAGGAGCCGGCGCCGACGCCGCAGTTGCCGTCGGACTCACCCGGCACCTTGATCCACAGGAGCATCTCCGCGCCTCCGCCCAGTCGGGTCGGGGTACCGATACGGCGGCCCGAGGGGTTGCACCACTGGCCGTTCGAGCCGTTGCCGTTGCGGCTGGTGTCCACGACGAACGGCTTGGTGTACCCGTACCGGGCGCCGAGTTCACGGTTGACGGCGTTGCCGTACGCGGTGTTCTCGGCCGTGGTCAGGTAGTTGGAGACGTTGAGCGAGAAGCCGTGAGCCTGCCGTACGCCCGCTTCGTGGAGGCGCTGGGCCATGGTCGCCGCGTTCACCCAGCCCGGGTTGCCGGCGTCGAGATAGACCCAGGTGTTCGGAGCCTGCCGGTTGAACTCGGCGAGCGCGCCGGTGAGCATGCCCTCGCGTTCGTCGATCTGGGCCTGATTCATGCAGCCGTAGTCCCCGAGGGAGTCCGGTTCGAGGACGACGACGGCCGGGCGGCCCGCGATCCCGCCCGCGAACTGGGCGATCCAGTTCGCGTAGGCGGACGGCGAGGAGGCTCCGCCCGCGGAGTGCCCGCCGCAGTAGTCGCGGTTGTAGATGTTGTAGGCGACGAGGAGGGGCAGCTTGTCCCGGGCGTCCGCGGCGCCCACGTACGCACCGGTGGCGGTGCCGATGGTGCCGCTCCAGGAGCCGAACCAGCGGGCCGTCGGGGTGTTGGCGACGGAAGCGTTGATCGCGGGCGCCCTGCCGTCACCGGGGTTGGCGGCGGCCCACCGCTTCGCGCTGGAGTCGGGGTCCGCGTAGAACCCGTTGGTCATCGTCGTCGGATCGGCCGCGTGGGCGGACGGTGCGGCGGCGAGCGCCAGTGGCAGCGCGGAGAGCGCTGCCGCCAGGGCGAGGAGTCTGGAGCGCATGACGGTACCTCGGCTTTCTGACAGGGGTGCGTCGGGACGGGCGGTGGTGGTCGAGCTGGTCTGGGTCGGGAGGCCGGGCCAGGCGCGGATCACCTCGCCGTGGCTGGTACCTCATGACGAGTTCATGACATTCGTATGGTGGCGGTCTCCTTCTGCGGCCCGGCCGTGGGTGGTTGGAGTTGTCCGGCGGCGCCCTGCCGGGTTCGCGCGAGCGACCGACCCCGTCGACCGGCTCGATCGACCGGCTCGATCGACCGGCTCGACCGGCCGACCCGATCGAGGGTTCCGTATACGAAATACCGAACGCGGATCGGCTTGTCGTGCCCTCTGGATGTTAGAGCGCTGATGAATTCCGTCAATACCTCCCGCAGGAATCGTCCTTGGCATCGAAACATTCGAATAGCCTTGCTGGGGAATCGCCGCAGGCTGCCGTGCCGATGTCGCAGCTGAGCCACGTTTCTCGTTCTGCGTGTTCGCGGCGTGGAGGTGTTCCGTGTCGGATGTTGACGCCGCCCGATCGCCTCCCCGGCATCCGTGAGGTCATCGTTTTCGGAATGGCTCACGAAATTTCGAACCGCGCATCCTCTTCCCGTCGGTGTCATGGAGGTGACATCCGTGGGGCCTCTCGCCGACCTGTGGCAGCCCTGTCCGGCGCCGGTGGACAGTTCGGCGAGTGGCGGTCGAACTCCTGTGGCTGCACTGCCTGTTCAGTCTCACCGTGTGGGTACAACCAACTGGCGGTGTCATGAGTCTTCGTCAGTGATCACGTGATGATCGCACTGACGAGGAGACCATCATCACCGCCATACGCAAGACCCTGACCGCCACCGCAGCTGTCGGCGCCCTCCTGACGGGTTCGGCCGCCTGCGGCACCGTCGAGCAGCTCTCCGCCGGGAGCAAGCTCGACCAGGCCTTCGAGAAGCTGGCCAAGGAGAAGAGCGTCTCCTTCGAACTCGAGCTGGACACGGACCCCCGGAGCCTGAAGGCGCTGGACGCCATGTCGGAACCGGAACCCGGTGAGGAGCTGACCGACGAGGTCGCCGGTCTGTTCAGTGACGTGAAGGTCAGCGTCACCGTCCAGTCGAAGAAGCCGATCGGGGAGTCCGGGGAGAAGGACTACGTCGGCATGGCGCTGAAGATCAGCAACAAGGACGGTGACCTCACCGAGTACCGGGTCATCGGCGACTACACCTACCTGCGCTCCGATGTGAACACCCTCAGCAAGGCGATGGGCTTCCCCCTGCCCTCGGTGGAGGACCTGCCCCCGGAGGCGGGTGGGCTCAAGAAGGTACTCGCGGGCGAGTGGGTGAAGATCGACACGAAGGAGATGGCGAAGACCTCCGCCGAGATGGGAATGGAGCCCGGTGCGGAGCCGGAGCCCGAGCCCACCCTCGACGCCAAGACGCAGAAGCGTCTGCTGGAGGCGCTGCGCGGCACCATCGCCCGCGAAGTCGAATTCAAGACAGCCGACGACAAGGACGGTTCGGAGCACATCACCGCGACGGCTCCCTTCCGTACGTTGATCACGGAATTCCTCGGCGAGATCCGCCCGCTCGCGAAGCACTTGCCGCCGGGCATGGAACTGCCCACGGACAAGGACCTCAAGGACGCCCCGAACGCCAAGGTCACGGCCGACTTCACACTCAAGAACGGCGAGCTGACCCAGGTCTCCCTCGACCTCGCCAAGCTGGCCGAGAACGCGAAGGTGAAGAAGCTGGGCGTGGTGGTGCGGATGAGCGAGGGCCGGACGCCCAAGGCCCCGGCCGGTGCCACCGAGCTGAACATGGACGAGATCCTGGGCGGGTTCGGCGCCGCGATGATGGACCAGGAGGGCTTCCTCGAGGACGAGGAGGGCTTCTACGAGGAGGCGGCGGCGTAACCACGCTCCCGCCGGGGCGGGCGAGGGCGTGGCAAACGGCTGCGCCGCGCCGAGCCCCCACTGGATAGGGTCATGGTCATGTCGAACGCGTATCCACCCGCACAGCCGCCCCCGCAGAACCCCTACGGCCAGCCCGCGGGCCAGTACGGCGGTCAGCCCGCCGGCCCGTACGGCGGTGACCCCACCGGTCAGGGCGGCCCCTACGGCCCGCCGGCCGGAATGCAGGGGGGAGCGCACGGGGGAATGCAGGGCGGGGCCTACCCGCCGCCGCCCGGTGCCCCGGTGCCGGGCGCCCCGGCAGGGCCGTACGGAGTCCCCGGCGCGTACGGCGCCTATCCCTACGCGCCCGTACCGGCGCCCGTCATGCCCGGCTCGGTGCGTGCCGCGCAGATCGTGATCTGGGTGCTGGCGGGACTGATGCTGCTGGTCGTCCTGTTGTGGGGGTTCGGCTCCAGTTCCGAGGAGGCCGGCCGGCTGACCGGCGCCAACCTGATGGGCTGGGTGCTGTTCGGCCTGTCGTTCCGGTACCCGACGGCCGGCAACGGAGTGCGGATCGCCTCGATCGTCCTGGCCTCCCTGCAGATCGCGATGTCGCTCGGCGGGCTCTCCCAGGGCAACGGTGGTGGAGGGTTCCCGCTGATCGGCGCGATCGTCGTCGTGATCCTGCTCAACCAGGGCAGCGCGACGCACTGGTTCCAGCGACCGCGCACCATGGGTGACCCGTACGGTCGTTGACCCGGGGAACCGTGGCAGGCGTGACAGCGAGGGCGGCGACGGGGAACCGTGTGCCGCCCTCAGCCGTCTGTGCGGGACTCGAGCGCGTGCAGCACGGACACCATGTCCTCGCCGCCATGGCCCTGTTCGACCGTCTCGGCGTACAGGGCGTGGCAGACGTCGAGCAGCGGGGAGGCCAGGCCGGCCTCACGGGCGGCCTCCGCGATCAGCCGGTTGTTCTTCAGGACGTCCGCAGCCGCCGCCTGGACGGTGAAGTCGCGGGCCAGCAGTTTGGGCGCCTTCATCCGGGAGACCGCGCTGGCCATCGGACCCGCGTCCAGGACGTCCCGCAGCAGACGCCGGTCGAGCCCGTGGCGGTCGGCGAAGTGGAACGCCTCGGCCAGGCCGGTGACCAGGGTGATGAGGAACAGGTTCACCGAGAACTTCATCAGCAGGGCGCCCGGCACCCGGCCGCACGCGAAGGTCTCGCGGCACAGCGGGGCGAGCAGTGGACGTACGGCCGCCACGGCGTCGTCGTCACCCGCCAGCATGGCCACCAACTCGCCCTTCTCGGCAGGGACTCGGGAGCCGGAGACCGGCGCCTCGACGTAGGAGCCGCCCGCGGCCCGGATGTCGTCGCGCAGGGCGTCGGAGTACTCCGGTGAGGTCGTGCCCATGTGGACGACGGTGTGCCCGGCGACGCGCGCGGTGAAGGCCGGGGTACCGCGCCCGAGCACCGCGTCGACGGCGGTCTCGTCGGCCAGCATGAGGATCACCGTGCCGGCCCGGTCGAAGACCTCGGCGGGGCTCGCCGCGACGACGGCCCCGGCGGCGCGCAGGGGATCGCAGCGGCCGGGGGTGCGGTTCCACACGGTGAGAGGGGTTCCGGCGCGGGCGAGGTTGAGCGCCATGGGCTGCCCCATCACCCCGAGGCCGAGGAAACCGACGTACGTCATGTGCTGCCTTTCCTGGCCTGTGCCCCTGCCGAGGCGGGGGCCGTCGCCATGGCTGTCGCGTTGCCCGGTGCCATCGCTATGACAGCGGTCATAGTAGGCGCTTCTATGACGGCGGTCATAGAGTGGATGCCGGTCAGTCGCGGCAATGTGGAGGTCGACAGTGGCGCCGTCCGAACGGGGGCCGCGCGAGCGGATGGTCTTCAGCGCGGCCCAGCTCATCCGGCGCGACGGAGTCGCCGCCACCGGCATGCGCGAGGTGGCCGCCCACGCGGGGGCGCCGAGAGGCTCGCTGCAGCACTACTTCCCCGGCGGCAAGGAGCAGTTGGTCAACGAGGCGGTGGCCTGGGCCGGCCGCTACGCGGGCAACCGCGTGGCCCGGTTCCTGGCCGCGCTGCCGGAGCCGACGCCGAGCGGCCTGTTCGCCGAGATGGTGCGTCAGTGGACCGACGAGTACGAGTCGGTCCACTGACGCACCAT
>NZ_MUBA01000290.1 GCF_002154575.1 Streptomyces bobili | reverse complement strand
ACGACGAAGGCGCGCAGGTCGATCTCGCCGGTCTCGCTGAAGGTGAAGGTGACCTTCTGCGCGTTGCCGTCCTGCATCGCCTCTCCGCTGTGGGGGAGGCTGACGGTGGCGTTGTCCTTGCCGCCGATGACGACCGAACCGCCGGCCGGGACGGTCAGCTTTCCGCCGCCCTTGGCGGGCTTGATCTCGGCGGTGCCTTCGACGCCGTCCACGGTGACGGAGTCCAGCGTCTGCGGCTCGCTCCCGTTGTTGAAGACGGTCGCGGAGATCGCGGCGGGGCCCGTGGACTCCGGGTCGGGCTGGGTGATGACGACGACGTTCTGGAGCTTGATGTCGCCGACGCTCGTGGCGGCGTTGTCGGGCTTGATCTCCAGCGTCTGGGAATCGTTGCCGGCTCCGCACGCGGCGAGCGTGGCGATCGAGAACACGAGGGCGGACGCGGCGAAGGCGCCGCGTCGAAGGCTGCTGCTCACGGCGGCGGCAACTCCTTGGGAACGCAGGGGCAGCTCTCCTTGGATAAAGCCGCCCTAAGGGTCTGTCAGCGGCCTTAGGTTACCGAGCCGTTCCCGCGCCACCGCACCCGACCCGCCTCTCGGGCGATCCGGACCCTCATCGGTCGCCGCGGGACGTGCCTTGTCACACCGGTCACCGGTGTCCCGGCAGCCTCTCGCCCAGGGCTCGCCGACCTCCTCGGCAGACCTCCGGCCGCGCGGTCGCGACCACGCCCTGCGGTCTCCCGGCGGTCCCCCTGCGATCTCCCGGCGATCTCCCTGCGGTCTCCCGGGGGCCACAAGTGACCCGTGAGTCACATTGGCTTGCGCCGGTCCCCGGGACGCCGATCGGCGGCACGTAGTCGTGCATTCACATAAGCGCCGCTCACGGGCCCCACGGATTTTCCGTGAAGGAATGCGGGGCCGTCGCGGGAATTGATCACCGGCTGTTCGGCCGCCTGTGTGATCAATTCCGGAAACGGCCAGGATCGGACTCCGGACATCGAACGGAGTAGCGGAAGTCGCACATCTGGAAGCGGACATTTGGGGATGTTCGGTCGCCCGAAGGAGCCTGCGAGCGTACGTGACGTACGTGTTTCGCCCCCCATGGACAGCCGCTCCGACCTGCGAATACCTCGTTCCGCCGCCCGGTCGCAGCACGTCCCTGTTGCTGTTGTCAAGCCCCGAGATATGCCCTGACCTGCGAAAACGCCATTCAGAACCCGCAGTTTCCGTGTTACTCTGGATAGCCACGGAAGGGGTACCTGTCACATGACGTTCAAGGTTGGCGACACCGTGGTCTATCCCCATCACGGGGCCGCGCTGATCGAGGCCATCGAAACTCGCCAGATCAAAGGCGTGGACAAGACCTACTTGGTGCTGAAGGTCGCCCAGGGTGACCTGACGGTACGTGTGCCAGCGGACAATGCGGAGTTCGTGGGCGTGCGTGATGTGGTCGGTCAGGACGGGCTGGACCGGGTCTTCGAGGTGCTGCGCGCGCCGTATGCCGAGGAGCCCACGAACTGGTCGCGTCGTTACAAGGCAAATCTGGAGAAGCTCGCCTCCGGCGATGTCATCAAGGTCGCGGAAGTCGTGCGTGACCTGTGGCGTCGTGAGCGTGAGCGCGGACTCTCCGCCGGTGAGAAGCGCATGCTCGCCAAGGCCCGCCAGATTCTGGTGAGTGAGCTCGCGCTCGCGGAGAACACGAACGAGGACAAGGCCGAGGCGCTCCTCGACGAGGTCCTCGCGTCCTGACGCCGAGACCTTCCGGCCTCAGCTCAGCTCGCTCAGTGCAGTGAAAATGCCGCAGTGCCCGATGACGTATCCCCGTCGCCGGGCGCTGCGGCATGTTCATGCCCAGACGCCGACGCGTATGCCCGCGCCCACACCTGTGCCGCGTATACCTATACGCAAGCCGGGTGCGTGTTCGCCGCGGAGGCAGCCCCCGAAGCGGAAGCAGCCGCCGCAGTCCTCGCGTGCCGGGCCGCTTGGCGCCTCGACCGGGGTCACGGAAGGGTCCGGTCAAGGCGTCGAGCCAGGCACGCTGTCTCCGTACCCACGTAGGCCGAGCACACAAACCTGACAGGAACCGATGTCTGACGATTCGCTTCCCGCCCCCGTCCCCGTCCGCACGGCCGCGGTGATCCCGGCCGCCGGCCGGGGCGTACGCCTCGGTCCGGGCGCTCCCAAGGCGCTCCGCACGCTGGGCGGGACACCCATGCTGATCCACGCGGTGCGCGCCCTCGCCGCCTCCCGCTCCGTCTCCCTCGTGGTCGTCGTGGCCCCGCCGGACGGCGCCGCCGAGGTGAAGTCGCTGCTCGACGCGCACGCGCTGCCCGACCGCACCGACTTCGTCGTCGTCCCCGGCGGCGAGACCCGCCAGGAGTCGGTGAAGCTCGGCCTCGACGCGCTGCCGCCCGGCCACGACATCGTCCTCGTGCACGACGCCGCCCGGCCGCTCGTGCCCGTCGACACCGTCGACGCCGTGATCGAGGCCGTGCGCGAGGGCGCCCCGGCCGTCGTACCGGGGCTGCCGCTCGCCGACACCGTCAAGGAGGTCGAACCGGCCGCGGTCCCCGGCGGGCCCGAACCGGTCGTCGCCACCCCCGAGCGGGCGCGGCTGCGGGCCGTCCAGACGCCGCAGGGCTTCGACCGGGCCACTCTGCTGCGCGCCCACGAGACGGTCACCGACGAGGTGACCGACGATGCCGGCATGGTCGAGCGGCTCGGCCTGACCGTCGTGGTCGTCCCCGGCCACGAGGAGGCCTTCAAGGTCACCCGCCCGCTGGACCTCGTCCTCGCGGAGGCGGTCCTCGCCCGCAGGAGGCTCAACGATGGCTACTGAGGCCACCCCGGTGCCGCCCGTGCTGCCCCAGGTGGGGATCGGCACCGACATCCACGCCTTCGAGGAGGGCCGCGAGCTGTGGTGCGCGGGCCTGAAATGGGAGGGCGAGGGGCCGGGCCTGGCCGGTCACTCCGACGCGGACGTCGTCGCGCACGCCGCGTGCAACGCGCTGTTCTCCGCCGCCGGGCTCGGTGACCTCGGGCAGCACTTCGGCACCGGCCGCCCCGAGTGGTCCGGCGCCTCGGGCGTGACGCTGCTGACGGAGGCGGCCAGGATCGTCCGCGCGGCCGGCTTCGTCATCGGCAACATCGCCGTCCAGGTCGTCGGCCCCCGCCCCAAGATCGGCAAGCGCCGCGACGAGGCGCAGAAGATCCTCTCCGAGGCGGCCGGAGCCCCGGTGTCGGTGTCGGGCGCCACGACGGACGGACTGGGTTTCCCCGGCCGGGACGAGGGCCTGATGGCGGTGGCGACGGCGCTCGTGGTGCGGCAGGGCTGAGGACGTGGTCGGGGCGGAGCGAACCAGCGGTCGCGCCGACACGCGTGGCCGGCGTCGGAGCCCGGTCCCGGGGGCGGGAAACCGTCTGTCCCCACCGGCCCCCGGACACCGCACGCCCGAACCGGTGGAAGGTGTCGGGCACTCGCCCACGCCCACTACCCTGGAGTGGTGACTATTCGCCTGTACGACACCAGCGCCCGGCAGATTCGTGACTTCGCCCCGCTCACGCCGGGTTGTGTCTCGATCTACCTGTGTGGTGCCACCGTGCAGGCGGCCCCGCACATCGGGCACATCCGCTCCGGCCTGAACTTCGACATCATGCGCCGCTGGTTCGCCCACCGCGGCTACGACGTCACGTTCATCCGCAACGTCACCGACATCGACGACAAGATCATCGCCAAGTCGCGTGACCAGGACCGCCCCTGGTGGTCCATCGGGTACGAGAACGAGCGGGCCTTCGAGGACGGCTACCGCGCCCTCGGCTGCCTCCCGCCGACGTACGAGCCGCGGGCCACCGGGCATGTCCCGGAGATGATCGAGATGATGCGCGGGCTCATCGAGCGCGGCCACGCCTACGAGGCCGACGGCAGCGTCTACTTCGACGTGCGGTCCTTCCCCGGCTATCTGGCGCTGTCCAACCAGGACATCGACGACCTGCGCCAGCCGACCGAGGAGGGCATCACCGGCAAGCGCGACCCGCGCGACTTCGCGATGTGGAAGGCGACCAAGCCGGGCGAGCCCGACTGGGAGACGCCGTGGGGCCGCGGCCGTCCCGGCTGGCACCTGGAGTGCTCGGCGATGGCCCACAAGTACCTGGGCTCCGCCTTCGACATCCACGGCGGCGGCCTGGACCTGATCTTCCCCCACCACGAGAACGAGATCGCCCAGGCCAAGGCCTACGGCGACGAGTTCGCGCGGTACTGGGTGCACAACGCCTGGGTCACCATGAGCGGCGAGAAGATGTCCAAGTCGCTCGGGAACAGCGTCCTGGTCTCCGAGATGGTCAAGCAGTGGCGCCCGATCGTGCTGCGCTACTACCTGGGCACCCCGCACTACCGCTCGATGATCGAGTACAGCGAGGAGGCCCTGCGCGAGGCCGAGTCCGCGTTCGCGCGGATCGAGGGCTTCGTGCAGCGCGTCGTCGAGCTGGCCGGGGGAGCCGTCGAGCCGGCCGCCGAGGTGCCGCCCGCCTTCGCCGAGGCGATGGACGACGACCTGGGCGTCCCGCAGGCGCTGGCCATCGTGCACACCACCGTCCGGCAGGGCAACTCCGCCCTCGCCGCCGACGACAAGGAAGCCGCGGTGGCCCGCCTCGCCGAGGTGCGCGCCATGCTCGGCGTCCTCGGCCTGGACCCCCTCGACCCGCACTGGGCCGGGGAGAACGACCGGGGCGAGGACCTGCACGGCGTCGTCGACACCCTCGTCCGTATGGTCCTCGACCAGCGGGAGGCGGCGCGAGGCCGCAAGGACTGGGCCACCGCGGACGCCATCCGCGACCAGCTCAACCAGTCGGGACTGACCATCGAGGACGGGCCCCAGGGCCCGCGCTGGACGCTCGGCCAGCGCTGAGCGCCCTCTTGATCGATCCTTGATGCATTCTTGATCGATTGTGCCGCCCGGGTGTCCGGGCGGCACACTGCATTACGTACGCACACACGCTTCACGACAGACGGGTAGGTCATGGCAGCCAACAACCGCCGCATGTCCGGCAAGAAGGGCGCGCAGGTCGGCAGTGGCGGCCAGCGGCGCCGGGGCCTGGAGGGCAAGGGTCCGACCCCGCCCGCCGAGATGCGCAAGGGGCACAAGAAGAACCGCCTCGCCACCTCGAAGGCCAAGCAGACCGCGCGCCGTCCCGCGCCGCGCGGCCGGGCCGGCAGGTCGCCGTCCGAGCTGGTCGTCGGCCGCAACCCGGTCGTCGAGGCGCTGCGCGGCGGCGTTCCCGCCTCCACCCTGTACGTCCAGCAGTTCATCGACAACGACGAGCGGGTGCGCGAGGCGCTCCAGCTCGCGGCCGAGCGCGGCGGCATCAACCTCATGGAGGCCCCGCGCCCCGAGCTGGACCGCATGACGAACGGCCTCAACCACCAGGGCCTGGTCCTCCAGGTCCCGCCGTACGAGTACGCGCACCCCGAGGACCTGGCGAACGCCGCCTACGACGTCGGCGAGGACCCGCTGATCGTCGCCCTCGACGGCGTGACCGACCCGCGCAACCTCGGCGCCGTCGTCCGATCGGTCTCCGCGTTCGGCGGCCACGGCGTCGTCGTCCCGGAGCGTCGCGCGGCCGGCATGACCGCGGGTGCCTGGAAGACGTCCGCCGGTGCGGCCGCCCGTACCCCGGTGGCCCGCGCCACCAACCTCACGCGCGCCCTGGAGGCGTACAAGAAGGCCGGTATGACGATCGTCGGTCTGGCCGCCGACGGCGAGGCCGAGGTCGGTGACCTGGCGGCTCTGAGCGGCCCGGTCGTCATCGTCGTGGGCAGCGAGGGCAAGGGCCTGTCCCGCCTGGTCGGCGAGACCTGTGACCACCGGGTACGCATCTCGATGCCGGGCGGCGCGGAGTCGCTCAACGCCGGTGTGGCGGCGGGCATCGTCCTGTACGAGGCGGCTCGCCACCGGGCCTGAGACGGTTCGGAGCTGACGGACAGGCGGTCGAACGCGCGTCCGTCAGCTCACCCGTGCGGGGTAATTCCGGCGCGTCGGACAACCTTGACGCTGTCCGGACAGATCCGGCGGGTCAAGGCAGTGTCCTAAACACACATCACTCGGTTAGATGAGTGTGGACACCAGAACACCCCGCACACCCACGGGGGACCTCTCGTCGGGCTTCGACGACGCTCCCGCGCTGAGCATGGTGAAGGTGCCGAGCGACCCGGCGCAGATCATCGTCAATCACGCGAGTTTCCGCGTGCAGCTGGGGGCGTCGGCACGGCGCAGTCAATCCCCGCGGGTCGCGCGGCACGCGAGCGCAGCCGAGGACACCGCGCGCGGCCCCGTCGCCGGGGCCGGTGCCGCCCGTCGTCGCCCGGTCGTGTGGAGCGGCCGGTCCGCACCGGACGACACCGGGGCCCACCGGCTGCTCCAGGCCGTGCGGGCAGGCAGCGTCGGCCACGGCGAACCGCCCGCCGCCGACGCCGGAGCCACCCAGGTCATCCCCCGCGTCGGGATCGACGACGGCTACGACGGCGACCTCACCGCGCAGACCCTGGAAACCCCGCTCGTCGGCGCCCAGCGCACCCACGGCGACGGCGAACAGCGGATCCTGCCGCAGATGCGCACCGCCGGCAGCGCCTACGACGAGCCCGGCTATGACCAGCCCGGCTACGACGGGCCCGGTTACGGCCGCCCGGACTACGACGACGGCAGGTTCGAGGAGTTCGCGGAGGCCGCCGCCACGGCGGACGCCGGCTCGTACGGCAGACGGCACAGCGGCGACCCGGCTCGGCACGCCTACTTCCCAGGCCGCCGGATGAACCTCGGCGTCGTCCTGCTGCCGCTGCGGATCCTCCTCGGCTTCATCTCCATCTACGCCGGCATGGGCAAGCTGTGCGACCCCGTCTACTTCGACGGCGGCAAGCGCGGCTCCATGGTGACGTGGCTCAACACCCTGCACCCGTGGGAGGTCGCCGAGCCGCTGCGCCAGTTCGCCCTGCACCACCCCATCGGTTCCGGCCTCGTCATCGCCTTCCTCCAGGTCGTCGTGGGCGTCCTCACCGTCCTGGGCTGCTGGCAGCGGATCGCCGCCGGCATCGGCGCCATGCTCTCCGCCGCGCTCATCCTCACCGTCAGCTGGAAGACCGTCCCGGTCTACGAGACGCCCGACATCATCTACCTCGCCGCCTGGTCGCCGCTGATCATCGCCGGCGCCCCCGTCTACTCCGTCGACGGCCGCCTCGCGGCCGGGGCCTGGCGGCGCCTCGGCCCCCGGTCCGACCTGTGGGAACTGCGCCGCTACGTACTGCGGCGCGGCGCCCTCGTCACGGCGATCGTCGTCGGGCTCACCCTGCTCATCGGGTCGCTCCTCGGCGGTGCCGTCCGCGACTCCGACCGTGTCGTCGTCCCCGGTCCGGGCGAGGCCCCGCGCAACGAACTGCCGGGCTCGCCGCTCCCCGAGGAGTCCGACGGGCGCCGGCCGAGCCGGACACCGTCCGCGTCCACCTCGCCGACCCAGGGGAGCACGTCCGAGGCCCCGCCCCAGGACGAGGACTCGGCTCCGGGCGCCACGAGGGACACCGAGACCGCCACGAGCGGCCCCAGCCAGACCCAGGGCACCGGCGGCGAGGCCCCGCCGGAGCAGTCCAGCCCGGTCGAGGAGGCTCCCAGCACCACCTCGGGGCCCACCTCGGGCGGCACCAGCAGCTCCGGCTCCACCGGCGGCCCGGACGGCGGCTCCCCGTCG
>NZ_MUBA01000029.1 GCF_002154575.1 Streptomyces bobili | reverse complement strand
GGCGTCCAGATCGCGGGCGACCTGCTCGGTCTGGCCGGGTGCCGTGGCGACCATCAGCGTCACGTTCTTGTCGCCGGCGATCTGGACGCCGTCAAGGGCGGTTCCGTGGGCCTCGCCTACGACAAGCTCGGCTATGTCCGCGCCACCGTCCCGACGGCCAAGGCGGACTCCGCCATCGCCGCCGCCACCAAGCTGTCCTCGGTGCGCGCGATCGACCTGCGCCAGGAGATCGTCCTCGACGACCCGACGCCGACCGCGGACGCCGCCAAGAACGCGGGCGGCACCACGAGCGCGAAGACCTACCCCGCGCCGAACAAGAAGACGCCCGCCGAGAACCCGTACAACCCGTCCTTCGAGACGGGCGCCGTCGACTTCGTGGACGACCACCCGAAGGCGGACGGCCGCGGCATCACCATCGGTGTGCTGGACTCCGGCGTGGACCTCGGACACCCCGCGCTGCAGAAGACCACCACCGGTGAGCGCAAGATCGTCGACTGGGTCACCGCCACGGACCCGATCCTGGACGGCGACGCGAGCTGGCGCGCCATGACGAACTCGGTCTCCGGGCCCTCCTTCACCTACGGCGGCCGTACCTGGACCGCGCCGGCGGGCACCCACTCGATCAACCTGTTCCGCGAGTCGGCCACCGCGGGCGGCGACGCCGCGGGCGACGTCAACCGTGACGGCGACACGACCGACACCTGGGGCGTGCTGTACGACGCCGCCGCGGGGACGGTCACCGTCGATGTGAACGCCAACGGCGACTTCACCGACGACACCGCCATGAAGCCGTACAAGGACGGCTACCAGATCGGCTACTTCGGCACCGACGACCCGTCGACCGACGTCGCCGAGCGGCAGCCGTTCGTCGTCGAGGTCCGCAAGGACGTCCCGATGGACCCGTTCGGCGGCGACTGGGTCGGCAAGAAGGCCGACTTCGCCAACATCGGTCTCATCGCCAGCGAGCACGGCACCCACGTCGCCGGCATCACCGCCGCGAACGGCCTGTTCGGCGGCGCGATGGACGGCGCGGCCCCCGGCGCGAAGATCGTCTCCTCGCGTGCCTGCGTCTTCGGCCCCGGCTGCACCAACGTCGCGCTCACCGAAGGCATGATCGACCTCGTCGTCAACCGCGGTGTCGACATCGTCAACATGTCGATCGGCGGCCTCCCGGCGCTGAACGACGGCAACAACGCGCGCGCCGAGATGTACACGCGCCTCATCGACACCTACGGCGTCCAGCTGGTGATCTCCGCGGGCAACGAGGGCCCCGGCGCCAACACCGTCGGCGACCCCGGCCTGGCCGACAAGGTCATCTCGGTCGGCGCGGCCATCTCCAAGGAGACCTGGGCCGCCAACTACGGCTCGCAGGTGAAGAAGAACTACGCGCTGCTGCCCTTCTCCTCGCGCGGCCCGCGTGAGGACGGCGGCTTCACGCCGACCCTGGTCGCCCCCGGCGCCTCGATCAACACCATCCAGACCTGGCTGCCGGGCGCCCCGGTCGCCGAGTCCGGCTACACCCTGCCGGCCGGCTACGGCATGCTCCAGGGCACGTCGATGTCGTCCCCGCAGGCCGCGGGCGCCTCGGCGCTGCTGCTGAGCGCCGCCAAGCAGAAGCACATCGAGCTGACGCCGGCCGACCTGCGCACGGCGCTCACCTCGACCGCCGACCACATCAAGGGCCTCCAGGCCTACGAAGAGGGCGCGGGCGCCATCGACATCGTGGACGCCTGGGAGGCCATCGAGGACGGTGCCACCGCCCACGAGTACACGGTCAAGGCCCCGGTCGACACCGCGCTCGACTTCGCGCTGAAGACGCCGGGCTTCGGCACCGGCATCTACGACCGCGAGGGCGGTCTGAAGGCCGGTCAGAAGAAGACGTACGACGTCACCATCACCCGTACGACCGGTGCCGACAAGGCGATCCGGCACGAGCTGGACCTCGAGAACAACGCGGCCGGCGCCTTCCGGATCGTCGGCTCGGACGAGGTCAGGCTGCCGCTGAACAAGCCGGTCACGGTCAAGATCCAGGCCGCTCCGAAGTCCGCGGGCATCAAGAGCGTGATCCTGGAGGTCGACGACCCGAAGACCGAGGGCGTCGACAAGCAGGTCCTGAACACGGTCGTCGTCTCGACGCCGGTGGCGCACACGTTCTCCGCGAAGAACACCGTGCAGCGCAACAGCTCGCAGCACTACTTCCTGACCGTGCCCGAGGGCGCGTCGTCGCTGGAGGTCGCGATCGGCGGGCTGAAGGACAAGAGCCAGACCCGGTTCATCTCGATCCACCCGTACGGTGTCGCCGTCGAGGACAGCGCCACCATCTACTGCTACAACAACTACCTCGACGGCAACGGCTGCCGGCCCGACGCGCGGTCGTACGCCGACCCGCAGCCCGGCGTCTGGGAGATCGAGGTCGAGTCGCGCCGCACGTCGCCGCTGCTCGACAACCCGTACAAGCTGGACGTCACCGTGTTCGGCGCGGCCTTCGACCCGGCGACCGTGACCGTTCCCGAGGCGAAGGTCGGCACCCCGGCCCCCGTCTCCTGGAAGGTGACGAACAACTTCGCCGCCGTCGACGGCAAGCTGGTGGGCGGCCCGCTCGGCTCCTCCAAGAAGGCCCGTCCGACCATCGCGGACCACGAGAACCAGACGACCACGGTCGAGGTGCCCGCGGGCGCCAAGTCCCTGGACGTCTCCATCGGCGGTGTCTCCGACGCCTCCGCCGACCTCGACCTGACCGTGTACGACGCGGCCGGCGAGCAGGTCGCGCAGCAGGCCGACGGCGACTCCAACGAGGCGGTGTCCATCCCGTCGCCCGCCGCCGGGACGTACACCATCGAGGTCGCGGGTTACTCGGTGCCGGCCGGCACGACCGCGTACGACTACCTGGACGTGTTCTTCTCGTCCTCGCTCGGCACGGTCGGCGTCGACGAGAGCACGCCGGTCAAGCTGGCCACGGGCGCCTCGACGGCGGTCTCCGCGACCGTCACCGCCGCGGCCCCCGCGCCGGAGGGCCGGTCCTTCTTCGGCCAGGTCCAGCTGGTGAACGCGCGCGGCACCGTCGCGGGCCTCGGCAGCGTCTCCATCGAGAAGGTCCTGCCGTAGCAACGCAGTGAGCACCAAGGGGGGCGGGCGTCCGGTCGGGCGCCCGCCCCTCGCTCATTCGCAGGGCATGCCGTCCGCCTCGGGCAGCGCGCGGGCCAGCGCCGAGCGTTCGGCGGCGATGTCGGCCTCGCCGACCGCCCAGACGTCGGGGGCCTCGGACCCTCGTGCGAAGCCCACCAGGACGTGGTCGCCCTGTGCGAGCAGCGGGTCCATGTCCCGCTCCATCACGAACTCGACCTCGCTCCGCGCCGGTGCCTCCGCCGACGCCGACTCCTTGTAGGAGCGGGTCACGTGCAGGGTGACGCGCTCGCGGGAGGTGCCGTGCACGGGGACCACGTCCGTGACGTCCCCCTCGACCACCAACCGGGCGCAGGCGAGGTATCCGGGATCGGCCAGGGGGCTGTCGGCGGTACCGCCGGACGTGCCGGACTTCTCGTCCTGGGCGGCGGCCTTGTCGGCGCTGCTGGAGGCACCGATGTCGTTCGCTCCCCGGCCCACCTGGACCAGGAGCCACCCGCTCCCGACGACCAGCGCACCGGCGGCTGCCACCCCGACCGTCTTCAGGGCCAGGGGGAGCAGACGCCGCGCAGGCCGCCGCAGCGGGACGACCACCGGCCGCCGCACCGGCTCCGCGGCCGTCTCAGCCGGCTCGGCCGGACGGGTCAGGACGTCGGCGAGGACGCCCAGCTGCTCGCGCAGGAGGTCCACGTCGGCCGTCGCGGCCCGGTGCCCGGCCATGAAGGCGGGGTCGCTGCGGGCCTCCTCGGACAACGGCTCGCCCAGGAGAGCGGCCATCAGCGGGTCCATGCCGTCGCGGCCGTCGTCGCCGTAGGGCTCGTGCTCGTGCTCGTGCTCGTGCTCGTGCTTGTTCTCGGCGGTCATGTCACACCACCTCGTCCTCGTGCAGGCGGGTGCGCAGGGCGCGGACCGCCGTGTGCAGGCGGCTCTTGACCGTGCCCTCGGGGACGCCCAGTTCCTCGGCTATCGAGCGCACCGGCAGGTCGGCGTAGAAGCGCAGGACGACCACCTGGCGCTGGGCGTCGGGCAGGTCGTCGAGGCCCTGGGCGACGGCGAGGGAGAGCACGCTGGTGTCCTCGCCGGAGGGGTGCTCGTGCTGGCGCAGGGAGGCCAGCCGTTCGCCGAGGCGCTCCTGGCGGCGCTTGGCCCGGTGCCAGTCCATGGCGAGGTTGGAGGCGACGACGGCCGCCCACGCCGAGACGTCCCGCGGTGCCTCGTCCCCCTTGGCGGCCCGTTCCAGCAGCCGCAGGCGGACCTGCTGCACCCCGTCCGGCAGGTCCGCCTGCGGTACCCCGCCGAGCGCGAGCACGGCTCGCACCCGGCGTTCCTGCGCCGCGTCCAGGGGATCACCGTGCGCGGTGTCCTCCCCCGGTCCGCGGCGGGCCTTTCTGCGCAGCACAGACACCCCTCCCCTCCCCGCGTCACCTCTACGACGCCACAGCCCGCGGAAACGTTCGCCCCGGCGCCGGGAAAATCGTTCGGAGGCGTACGTCACACCGCCGCGCCCGGCAGCACAGCTTGCGGCCGTGAGCCCCCGCGGGGCCAATTCCTCCAGCTCAGCGGGGATGTGGGCGGGAGTTCCGGAACCGTGCGGGGGTGCGGGGTGTCCCAGCCCTCGAGCATGCCGGCCAAAGAATTGGACAGGCGGGCCCATGTCGGCCGCATCATGGAAAAGCCTCGGCCAGGCAATACGCGTGCAGAAGCACAGACAGAGGGAGTCGCCGTGAGGGTCGGAATCGTCGGAGCCACCGGTCAGGTCGGCACGGTCATGCGCAGGATCCTCAAGGAGCGAGGCTTCCCGGTCACCGAGCTGCGCCTGTTCGCCTCGGCCCGTTCGGCGGGGAGCGAGCTGGACGGCGTGACGGTCGAGGACGCGTCGGCCGCCGACTACACGGGCCTCGACATCGTGCTGTTCTCCGCCGGTGGCGCGACCTCGAAGGCGCTGGCCGAGAAGGTGGCCTCGCAGGGCGCCGTCGTGATCGACAACTCCTCCGCCTGGCGCCGGGACCCCGAGGTGCCGCTGGTCGTCTCCGAGGTGAACCCGCACGCGATCGCGAACCGTCCCAAGGGCATCATCGCGAACCCGAACTGCACGACGATGGCCGCGATGCCGGTCCTGGCGCCGCTGCACGCGGAGGCGGGTCTCGAAGCCCTCGTGGTCGCCACCTACCAGGCGGTGTCCGGTTCCGGTCTCGCCGGCGTCGCGGAGCTGCACGGCCAGGCACAGAAGGTCGTCGCCGAGGCCGACCGGCTCACCCATGACGGCGAGGCCGTCGACTTCCCGCAGCCGCAGGTCTACAAGCGGCCCATCGCCTTCAACGTCATCCCGCTGGCCGGTTCGATCGTCGACGACGGCCTGAACGAGACGGACGAGGAGCAGAAGCTCCGCAACGAGTCCCGCAAGATCCTGGAGATCCCCGGGCTGAAGGTCTCCGGCACCTGTGTGCGCGTCCCGGTGTTCTCCGGCCACTCCCTCCAGGTCAACGCCCGTTTCGCCCGCCCGATCAGCGCCGAGCGCGCCACCGAGCTGCTCGCGGACGCCGAGGGCGTGATCCTCACCGACATCCCGACCCCGCTCCAGGCGGCCGGCAAGGACGCCTCGTACGTGGGCCGGATCCGCCAGGACGAGACCGTGGACAACGGTCTCGCCCTGTTCGTCTCCAACGACAACCTGCGCAAGGGCGCGGCCCTGAACGCGGTGCAGATCGCGGAGCTGGTGGCGAAGGAGCTGAAGGGCTAGTCAGCCCGCGGTCACCTGCCGGGTGACCGGCCTGGCCACCTCGTAGAGGTAGCAGCCGTACTCGACGGCCCGGACGTGGACGAACTCCACGGCCGGGTCGTCGAACGCTTCCCGGAAGGCTCGCGCGAACGCCTCCGGCGTGGGGTCCCCGACGAGCCGGCCGCCCAGGATGCGGCCGTCGGAGGAGTAGCGGCGGACCGTGCGGTGGGCGTTCGCGAAGGGCGGCGCCCCACCGTCCCGGTCCGGCCCCGGGCACGGGTCGGCGTGGACGAAGACGGGGCCCTGCTCGTCGTAGGCCCCGGGGTCGGTGCCCGTCGCGGCGGCCCGGCGGCGCAGGGGGGCGTAGGAGACGAGGGCGATCCGCTCTCCTGGCGTGCTGCGGCGCAGGCAGCAGCGCAGCGGGGCGGCGCCCTCCTCGTCGGTGAACGGCGTCACGGGGCGTCCGGCGTCGTCGGTGGCGCGGAGCTCCGCGAGGGCTTCGGGGGCGATGGGGCGGGCGGTGTACACCGTGGCCGCGGTCGTGGTCGTCATGCGTTCCAGGTTCACGCGTCGCGGGCCGTGCCACCGGCGGGTTCCGGACATCGCGCACATCTCACCTTCCCGCTCTGCCGGGGTCCTGATCGGGCGTACGGTCGTATCGATCTCAACTTTCAGGAGGTGAGCGTGGCCTGGACCGACGCAGGGTCCCGCCCCGGCGGTGAGGTGACCGTGGAGGACCTCATCGACGACATCGGACGCGGCGCGGCGGAGTTGACGCCCGGCGAGCCCGCCGCGCTGTACGCCGGGGTGGCGGAGCTGACGGCCTCCGTGGACCGGCTGCGGCGGGTGGCCCGGACGGCGCGTGACGCGGCGGCGGACGACAACCAGGGGTACGGCGAGCCGGACGCCGGTCCGCCCGAACTCGCCCTGCCGGAGGCCGCTTTCGCCGCGCTCACCGAGACGCACCGCCGTGCGGTCCTGGTCCTCTGCTACCGCATGACCGGTTCCTACGACGACGCCGAGGACCTGGTCCGGGAGACCTTCCTGCGGGCCTGGCGGGCGCGGGACACCTTCCGGGCCGGGGCGAGCGTGCGGACCTGGCTGTACCGGATCGCCACCAACGCCTGTCTGGATCTGCTGCGTCGGACCGCGCGCCGCCCGCACGACTACGAGCCGCTGCCCGCCGCGGTCCGCGGCGGGGGTGTGCCGCCCGCGCGGGTCACCTGGCTCCAGCCCTACCCGGACGACGAGTTGCCGCGGTCGGCGGCCGGTGACCCGGCCGGGCCGTACTCCTCACTGGAGTTGCCGCTCCTCGTGGCCCTGCAGCACCTTCCGCCCCGGCAGCGGGCCGCGCTGATCCTGCGGGACGTGCTGGGGCTGAGCCTGGGCGAGACCGCCGAGACCCTCGACCTGACCCCGGTCTCGGTCGACAGCGCCCTGCAACGGGCCCGGCCCGCCCTGCGCGACCTGCTGCCGGGCGGGCGTGCCCAGGAGCCGGCCGGGGCCGGGGCCGGCCTGCTCACCCGGTACATCGCCGCCGCCGAGGCATCCGACCCGGCCGCGCTGGGCGCGCTGCTCGCCGACGACGTGCTGCTCACCGCGCCGCCGAACCCGTCCTGGTGCCGGGGCCGGGACGCCGTCCTGGCGTTCCTGCGGCCGAGCCGGGACCCGGCCTCCGCCGTCTTCCCGGGCCACTTCCGGCAGCTGCCCGCCCGCGCCAACGGGCAGCCCGCGGCCGGGAGTTACCTCCGGCGGCCCGGTACGAACGTCCACCGCGCCCAGTCCCTCGACGTGCTGCGCGTCGAGGACGGCCGGATCGTGGAGATCACGTCCTTCGAGCCGCACCTCTTCCCGGCCTTCGGGCTGCCGCTGCGGCTCTGAACGCTCCCCCGGCACGGCGAAGGGCGCCCGGCCGGACACCGGGCGCCCCTCACCACCGTACGGACCGTACGGACGACCGCCGCTAGCGCGCGTCCGCCGCCTGGGCCTTCAGCGCGCGTTCCACACCCGAGCGGGCCTCGGAGACGAGGCGGCGCAGAGCCGCGTTCGGCTCGGCCGAGGTCAGCCAGGCGTCCGTCTTGCGCAGGGTCTCCTCGGAGACCTGGACGGCCGGGTAGAGGCCGATCGCGATCTGCTGGGCGATCTCGTGCGAACGGGAGTCCCAGACGTCCTTGACGACGTCGAAGTACCTGTCCGTGTACGGCGCCAGCAGGTCGCGCTGGTCCGTCTGCACGAAGCCGCCGATGACGGCCTCCTGGACGGCGTTGGGCAGCTTGTCGGACTCGACGACCGACGCCCAGGCCTCCGCCTTGGCCTCCGCCGTGGGACGGGCGGCTCGGGCGGTCGCCGCGTGCCGTTCGCCGGCCGCGGTCCTGTCGCGCTGGTACTCGCCGCCGATCTCCGCCTCGTCGAACCGGCCGACCGCCGCAAGGCGCTGCACGAACGCCCAGCGCAGCTCGGTGTCGACGGCGAGGCCCTCGATCGTCTGCGTGCCCTCCAGCAGCGCCTCCAGCAGGTCCAGCTGCTCCGGCGTACGGGCCGTGGCCGCGAACGCGCGCGCCCACGCCAGCTGGTGGTCGCTGCCGGCCTCGGCGGTCCGCAGGTGCGCCAGCGTGGCGTCGGTCCAGCGGGTCAGCAGCGCCTCGCGGGCGGCCGGGTCGGCGTACAGGTCGATGGCGAGCTTGACCTGACGGTGCAGGGACTGCACGACACCGATGTCGGACTCCTTGCCGATGCCGGACAGCACCAGCGACAGGTAGTCGCGGGTGGGCAGTTCGGCGTCGCGCGTCATGTCCCAGGCGGACGCCCAGCACAGGGCGCGCGGCAGGGACGCCTCGAAGTCGCCGAGGTGCTCGGTGACGAACGCGAGGGACTCCTCGTCGAGGCGGACCTTGGCGTACGACAGGTCGTCGTCGTTGAGCAGGACGACGTCCGGCCGCCGCTTGCCGACCAGCTGCGGTACGGCGGTCAGCTCGCCGTCCACGTCCAGCTCGACGCGCTCCCCGCGCACCAGCTTGCCGCTCGCCTCGTCCAGGTCGTACAGGCCGACGGCGATGCGGTGCGGGCGCAGCGTCGGCTCGCCCTTGGCGCCGGCGGGCAGCGCGGGGGCCTCCTGGCGGATCGCGAAGGAGGTGACGACGCCGTCGGCGCCGGTCTCGATCTCGGGGCGCAGGATGTTGATGCCGGCCGTCTGGAGCCACTTCTGCGACCAGAGGCCCAGGTCGCGTCCGGAGGTCTCCTCCAGCGCGCCCAGCAGGTCGGACAGGCGTGTGTTGCCGAACGCGTGCCGCTTGAAGTAGGCCTGCACGCCCGCGAAGAACGCGTCCGTGCCGACGTACGCCACGAGCTGCTTCAGGACGCTGGCGCCCTTGGCGTAGGTGATGCCGTCGAAGTTGACCAGGACGTCGTCCAGGTCACGGATCTCGGCCATGATCGGGTGGGTCGAGGGCAGCTGGTCCTGCCGGTACGCCCACGTCTTCATGGAGTTGGCGAACGTCGTCCAGGACTGCGGCCAGCGCGAGTCCGGCGCGTACGCCTGGCAGGCGATGGAGGTGTAGGTGGCGAACGACTCGTTCAGCCACAGGTCGTTCCACCACTCCATGGTCACGAGGTCGCCGAACCACATGTGGGCCAGCTCGTGCAGGATGGTCTCCGCGCGCGTCTCGTACGCGGCGTCGGTCACCTTGGACCGGAAGACGTACTGGTCGCGGATGGTGACCGCGCCCGCGTTCTCCATCGCGCCCGCGTTGAACTCCGGCACGAACAGCTGGTCGTACTTCTTGAACGGGTACGCGTAGTCGAACTTCTCCTGGAACCAGTCGAAGCCCTGCCGCGTGACCTCGAAGATCGCGTCCGAGTCGAGGAACTCGGCGAGCGAGGGCCGGCAGTAGATGCCGAGCGGCACGCTCTGCCCGTCCTTCTCGTACACGCTGTGCACGGAATGGTACGGGCCGACGATCAGCGCGGTGATGTACGTGGAGATGCGCGGGGTCGGCTCGAACACCCAGACGTCGTCCTTGGGCTCCGGCGTCGGCGAGTTGGAGACGACCGTCCAGCCGCTCGGTGCCTTCACCGTGAACTGGAAGGTCCCCTTGAGGTCCGGCTGCTCGAACGAGGCGAAGACGCGGCGGGCGTCCGGCACCTCGAACTGCGTGTACAGATAGGCCTGCTCGTCGACCGGGTCGACGAACCGGTGCAGCCCCTCACCGGTGTTGGTGTAGGCGCAGTCGGCGACGACGCGCAGGACGTTACGGCCCTCCAGCAGGCCGGACAGGGCGATCCTGGAGTCGGCGAACACCTCGTCCGGGTCGAGGGAGTCGCCGTTGAGCGTCACCTCGTGGACGGTCGGCGCCACCAGGTCGATGAAGGACTCGCCGCCGTTCTCCGCCACGTCGAAGCGCACCGTGGTCACGGACCGGTAGGTCCCGCCCTCTTGCGCACCGGACAGGTCGAGATCGATCTCGTACGAGTCAACGGTGAGCAGCTTCGCCCGCTGCTGCGCCTCTTCGCGAGTCAGGTTTGTGCCAGGCACGCGGTCATCTCCTCGTTATGTGTCGGTTGCGTCATCCTTCCACGGCGGCACCGCGTCGGGCGACGACCTTCTCCGGCGCCTCCCGGCGGCCGTCCACGGCCGGGGTGACCCGGGTCGCGACGGCCTCGGTCCGGCGCGGGGCGAGCTGTCCGGCGACCGTGGCGCCGAACGCCAGCGCCATCCCGGCCAGCTGCAGAGCCGTCAGTGCCTCACCGAGGGCCGCCCAGCCGACCACGGCGGCGGTCAGCGGGGAGAGCGGCGCGAGGAAGGTGACCTGGGTGGCGCTGAGCCGGCCGATCCCGCGGAACCACAGCCAGTACGCGACCGCCGTGCCCGCCAGGGCCAGGTAGAGGTAGCCGCCGACGGCCGCGCCGTCCAGGGCGGGCGGGGCACCCTCGACCAGGAAGGCGAGGGGCGCGATGAGCAGGCCGCCGATGGTGAGCTGCCAGCCGGCGAGCGCCAGCGGGCCCACCCCCGCCGGGGTGCCCCACTTCTTGGTCAGGACGAGACCGGCCGACATCGAGGCCGTGGAGGCGACCGCCGCCAGCAGCCCGACCGCGTCCAGTGCCCCGGTCGCCTTCAGCACGACCAGGCTGACGCCGAGGACGGCCACCACCGCGGTCAGCAGGGTGCGGGCGGCGGGCCGCTGACCGAGCAGCAGCGCCGCGAACCCGATGACGAACAGCGGTCCGGCCGAGCTGACGACGGCCGCCATGCCGCCGGGCATGCGGTACGCGGCGAGGAACAGGAGCGGGAAGAACGCGCCGATGTTGAGGGCACCGAGCACCGCCGCCTTCCCCCACCAGGCGCCGCGGGGCAGCACCCGTACGAGGGCGAGCAGCAGGAGGCCTGCGGGGAGGGCGCGCATGAGGGCGGTGAACAGCGGGCGGTCGGCCGGGAGGAACTCGGTGGTGACGGCGTAGGTGGTGCCCCAGGAGAGGGGGGCGAGGGCGGTGAGCAGAACGGTTGCGGCCCGGTTCATGACGGGCACCCCTCTCGGGCGGGTGGCGTGCTTGGCGGCAGCTTGCTTGGCGGTGATTAGCTTAGCGCTAAGCAACTTGCCGTCAAGCTACTTTCTTGCGGGCGACCGGAAGGCGAGCGGATACTCCCCGCATGAGTGCAGAGCGCAAGGATCCCGTCGACGCGATCGTCGAGCAGTGGGCGGCCGAACGGCCCGACCTCGACACCACCGCCATGGAGGTCTTCGGCCGCGTCTCCCGGCTCGCCCGCGCGATGGGCGACCGCATGGAGAAGGCCTACGCGGGCCTCGGGATCTCGCGCGGCGAGTTCGACGTGCTGGCCACCCTGCGCCGCTCCGGCGAGCCGTACACCCTCTCGCCCCGGCAGCTGTCGGCGACGCTGATGCTCACCACCGGCGGCATGACCGGCCGCCTCGACAAACTGGAACGGGCCGGGCTGCTGCGGCGCTCCCCCGACCCGCACGACCGCCGGGGCCTCCAGGTGACCCTCACCGAACAGGGCCTGGCCGTCGTCGAGGAGGCGGTCGGCGCGGGCCTCGCCGTCCAGACGGAGGCCCTGACGGCGGCCCTGGACGCCGAACGGGCCGGCCGGCTGGCCGGCCTGTTGCGGGAGTTGCTGCTCGCGACGGAACGGTAGGCCGCGAGGAGGGGCGGCCTCAGCCGACGTGCGCGGCGAGCGCCGCCTCGATCGCCTCGGGCCCGGCCTCGTCCGCCGCCCAGGCGACGTACCCGTCGGGCCGCACCAGCAGCGCCGTACGGCAGTCGCTCGCCCAGTGCCGCACGGTCAGCCGGTCCTCGCGGGGTCCGGCCGGTCCCGCGTGGACGCCCGCCGGAGTGACGAGGCCGAAACGGCCGCCGCGCTGGGCCTCGTACAGGCGGGTGCCGTCGGCGAGGGTGACGTCGGGGACGCGGGCGCCGGTCAGCGGGAGGGCGCCGCGCGGGGCCGGGTAGCGGTAGCCGATGCCGGTGACCTGGCCGGCCGCCCTGCGCCGGGCGGGACCGGCGTTGTTCAGGAACGTGGTGAGCGCGGCGGATCTGAAACTGCCGGACCTCACGGCGTTCGCCCGCGAGGACGTCGGGCGGGCCCTCGTCACGCACTTCCTCGACATGTGGGGGGAGAACGAGGTCCTCACCGCCCTGCTCCGCCTCGGCGTGACCAACCAGGCCGGGGCCGAACGGATGCAGACGATCTTCCGCGACCAGTTGCTGCCGGTCGCCCGCGCGGCGTGCCCGGACCCCGAGCAGATGCCGGCCCGCGCCGCCCTCTGCGCCGGTCGGCTGCTGGGGCTGGCGCTGACCCGTTACGTGCTGCGCCTCCCGCCGGCCGTGGCGCTGACCCGGCAGGAGGCCGTGGCCTGGCTGGCGCCCACCGTGCAGCGGTACCTGACCGCGCCGCACCCGTAGGCCCTCTCGGCACCGAGGCCGGAGGGCGCACGCCTCGAAGAGTTGTGCCGGGCGGGAAGGGTCAGCCGGCCTTGGCGGCCCTGCCCTTCACCGTGATGTTGGAGCTGGTGGTGTCGCCGCGGTCCTTCGAGCGGTCCAGCACCCACACCAGGCCGGCAATGACCGCGAACAGGCCGATCGGCGCCACCACATAGAGGCCCAGCGTCTCGATGACACTGAGGCCCTGACCGGGGTCGTCGCCGTCGTCGCGGGTCAGCGCGAGCGCGGGGGACGACATGAGCAGCATCATCAGCGTCGTACCGGCAGCCAGGGCGCCGGCGCGCAGGGCGTTCTTCTTGTCCACGGTGCCAAGTTAGCGAACCGTGTCGAGGCCCGCGCGTCCGGGGTGCCGTACGAGGCGCGGACGTCGCCGGCCATGCCGTCACCCCTCCTCCCGCAGCACCTCCATCAGCGCGTGCAGTCGCGAGGACGCCGCCAGTTCCTCCAGCGTGACGGGCCGGCCCTCGGCGTCCGCGACGGGCAGGCGCCAGTTCGGGTACTGGTCCCAGGTGCCGGGGAGGTTCTGCGGGCGGCGGTCGCCGACGGCGTCCGGGAGCCAGACGCCGATCATGCGGGCCGGGGTGCGCAGCAGGAACCGGTGGACGGCCTGGATCTCGGCCTCCTCCGAGGAGGTGTCGGCGCCCCCGCCGGTGCCCTGGAGGAGGTCGAGCCGGGAGAGGAGGTCGAGCCACTCGCCGGTGTCGGCGGCGGCCTCCGCGCGTTCCTCCTCCACCGGGCGGTTCAACAGGTCCAGCCGGTCGCGGAGTTCTACGTGTTCGCCGGTGAGGCGGGCCGCGGTGGAGGGCAGGTCGTGGGTGGTGGCGGTGGCCAGGCAGTCGGCACGCCAGGCGTCGGGGGCGAGCGGGCGGCCGTCGCCGTCCCAGTCACGCTCGAACCACAGCACGGAGGTGCCGAGCACCCCGCGTTCGCGCAGGGCCTCGCGCACGCCGGGTTCCACGGTGCCCAGGTCCTCGCCGATCACCACCGCGCCGGCCCGGGATGCCTCCAGGACGAGGAGGGCGAGCATGGCCTCGGCGTCGTAGCGGACGTAGGTGCCCTCGGTGGGCGGCTCGCCCTGGGGGACCCACCAGAGCCGGAACAGGCCCATCACATGGTCGATGCGCAGCGCGCCGGCGTAGCGGAAGAGGGCACGCAGGAGGCGGCGGTAGGGGGCGTAGCCGGACTCGGCGAGGCGGTCGGGGCGCCATGGGGGCAGGCCCCAGTCCTGGCCGCGGGCGTTGAAGGCGTCCGGGGGCGCGCCCACCGACATGCCGGCCGCGAGGTGGTCCTGCTGCGCCCAGGCGTCGGCGCCGCCGGGGTGCACGCCGACCGCGAGGTCGTGCACGATCCCCAGCGGCATGCCGGCCTCGCGCGCGGTGCGCTGGGCGGCGGTGAGCTGGGTGTCGGTGAGCCAGGCGAGCCGGGAGTGGAGGTCGACGCGGTCCATCAGCTCCAGGCGGGCGCGGGCGGTGTCGGCGGAGCGCGGGTCGCGCAGCCCCTGCGGCCACCGGTGCCAGTCGGAGCCGTGCACCTCGGCGAGGGCGCACCAGGTGGCGTGGTCCTCCAGGGACTGGCCCTCGCGGGCGAGGAAGTCGCAGTAGGCGGCGCGCCGGCCCGGCCCGAGCGACACGGCGGCGATCAGCTCCAGCGCCTCCCGCTTCAGTTCCCACACGGCGTCCCGGTCGATCAACGCCCCCTTGCCGAGGACGGTTTCGCGCAGCCGCGCGGCCCGTTCCCGCAGCTCCCGCAGCCGCTCGGGGTCGGTGACGTACGCGAACTCGGGGACGTCCTCGATCCGCAGGTGCACCGGGTCGGGGAAGCGGCGCGAGGAGGGGCGGTACGGGGAAGGGTCGGTGGGGGCGCCGGGAACGGCCGCGTGCAACGGATTGACCTGCACGAACCCGGCCCCCAGCGCCCGCCCGGCCCAGCCCGCCAGCTCGGCGAGGTCCCCGAGGTCGCCCATGCCCCAGGAGCGGCCGGACAGCAGCGAGTAGAGCTGGACGAGGAGGCCGTACGAGCGTCCGGTGGGCGTGGGCAGCCGGGGCGGGGCGACGACGAGGTGGGCGCGGGCGGTGCGGCCGTCGGGTGCGGTCGCGGTCACCGTGTGGACGCCCGGCGGGAGTTGGGCGAGGGAGGCGCGGGTCTCGCCCTGCTCGGTCTCGATCAGCAGGCGGGTGCCTTCGGGGAGGTCGGCGAGGGCGTCCGGCCCGTCGCCGCCGCTCCAGCGGACCACGGTCGGGGGCAGCAGCCGCCCGGCCAGTTCGCGTTCCCGTGCGGCCAGGGCGGCACGGGTCGCCTCCGGGGTGCCCGCGTCCACGCCCAGGGCGGCCAGGGCACGGGTGACGGCGGCTGCCGAGGCGGTGACCGTGCGGTCCGGGGAGGGCTGGAAGGAGACGGCGACACCGTGCAGGGCGGCGAGCCGGGTGAGGTCCTCTCCGAGGGGTTCGGTCATCTACGGCCTCGTGAAGTCGGAGTCCGCGGCGGCGAGCGGCGGTTCGCTGGTGAGGGGCTCGGCGTCGGGCAGCGGGGGTTCGCTGGTCAGCGGGGTCTCGGCCCTGGCGCCCTCCGCGCTGCACACGTGCGGGTGGGGTTCCTCGGTGTAGGCGGACGGTACCGCCGGGCGTTTGGACTGGGCCGGGAGCAGCTGGTGTGCCGGTGCGACCACGGTGGCCTCCTTGTCGGGGACGGCGCCCGCGCGGGGTCGCGCGGCGGCGTCGTACGGCGCCTGGGCAGCGCCTGACGGTGTCTGGCGGTGTCTGGCGGGTTACCGCAAAAGCCCTACCCAGCGGGCGGGAAGGCAGACGTCCCCACAGCGGACAACACGCATCTCGTCACATTCCACACCCTGACATTCTCTCCAATTCGGGGTGATTACGGCATACCGCGCGCCGTCCGGTTTCCTTCGTGAACCGTCGGGGCCGGGCCGGCCGACAGAGAGGTTGTGAGACTGTTCCGCCCCATGAGGGGCCACCGGGAGGGCGACACGGACGCGGCGCTGCTGCGGTCCGTCGCCGACGGGGACGCCCACGCCCTGGCCACCCTGTACGACCGGCACGCCGGCTGGCTGCACGCGCGGCTCACCCGGCGCTGCGCCGATCCCGAGGTGGTGCGGGAGGTGGTGCAGGACACGTTCGTGACCGTGTGGCGGTCGGCGGCCGGGCACGGCGGCGGGGAGGCGGGCGGCTGGCTGTGGACCATCGCCGCCCGCCGGCTGGTCGACGCGCGGCGGGTCCAGGAGCGCGCCTCGCGGATCGAGACGGCGCCGATGGACACCGACCGGGTGGAGCGGGCGCCTGCCGCGGCCCTGCCGTCCGCGGAGGACCGGGTGCTGGCCGGGCTGGAGTTCGGCGACGTCGGCACCGCCCTCGACCGGATCTCGCCCGAGCTTCGGGAGGTGCTGCGCGCGACCGTCGTCGACGGGCTCACCACCCGCGAGGCGGCCCGGCTGCTCGGCATCCCCGAAGGCACCGTCAAGACCCGCGCGATGCGCGCCCGCGCCGAACTGCGCGCCGCTCTCGCCCAGTTGAATCCGACCCCGGCGGGAGGCCCGGCATGACCCACGCCCGATGGCACGCGACCGACACCCTGGCCGCCCGCTACGCCGACGGCACCCTCCCGGAGTCCGAGGCCTGGTCCCTGGAGAAACACCTGGAGCACTGCACGTCCTGCGCGACCCGCGTGTCCCACGCGG
>NZ_MUBA01000289.1 GCF_002154575.1 Streptomyces bobili | reverse complement strand
AAGGGCGTCTACGAGGGCCGCGCCGATGTCGCCGAGGGCCTGCTCGGCCCGGCGCTGCCGTGGGCGGCCGGGCTGCGCACACCGGTCACCCGCGCCGAGGCGGGCGACCCGGCGGGGCGGACCGTCACCATCGGCACGTTCACCGACCGCGCCGAACTCCCCGAGGTCGCCGCGGCCCTGCAGCAGCAGCTCCAGAAGGCCGGATTCACGGTGAAGCTGGACGTGCGCGAGTACGCCAACATCGAATCCGACGCGCTGGCGGGCGAGTTCGACGCGTTCATCCTGTCGCGCGCGACCGTCCTCGACTCCGGTGATCCGGCCGCCTACCTCTACAGCGACTTCGCCTCCGACGGCTCCTTCAACATCGCCCAGCTCAAAGCCCCCTCGGTGGACGCCGAGTTGAGGAAGGCCGGCGAGACGCCCGCCGGTGACGCCCGCCGCAGGGCCGTCATCGCCGCCGAGGCCGCCGTCCTCGCGACCGACGCCGCCGTGCCGATGCTGCACGAGCGGGTCATCCAGGGTGACGCGGCCGGAGTCGTCGGCGCCGCCCACGACCCGCGCGAGCGGGAACTCGTCACGGCCGCCACCCACGTCAAGTGAGACTCCCCGCCCGTCGGCGGTGGCCCGGTGCCGCCGGGACGACCCGGTCCCTGTCCCTGCTCGCGGTCGTCGCCGCCGTCGGCCTGCTGCCCTGGCTGTCCGGCCGCGACCCGGCCCTGTCCGTCCTGCGGGCCCGCTCCGCGGAGCAGGAACCCACCCGGGAGGCGCTGGACGCCATCCGCCGTGACCTCGGCCTGGACGCCGGTCCGCTGTCCCTGCTGGGCGGCTGGGCGGCCGGCCTGGTCCGGGGTGACCTCGGGATCTCCTGGGTGTCCGGCACCGACGTGGGGCCCTCCGTGCTGGCCGGGCTCCAGGTGTCGCTCGCCCTGATGGGCGCGGCGTTCGGGGTGGCGGTGCTGCTCGGTGTCGCGCTCGTGGCGCCGGTGCTGGTGCGCGGGCGGGCGTCGGCCGGCGCGGGCGCCGCGATGCTGGCGGCCGTCCCGGAGTTCCTGCTGGCCACGGTCGGGCTGCTGGTGTGCGGGGTGTGGCTGGGCTGGCTGCCGACGTCCGGCTGGGACGGCCCCTCGTCCATGGTGCTGCCCGCGGTCGCGCTCGGCGTCCCGGCCGGCGGTCTGCTCGGCCGCCTCGTCGCGGACGCGCTGCCGGCCGTCCTGGAGGAGCGGTGGGTCGAGCTGTGGCGGGGCGCCGGAGTGAGCCGCGCCCGTGTCTCGGCCGCCGCGCTGCGCCGCGTACTCCCGCCGCTGGTACCGCAGTTCGGCATGGCCGCGGTCGGCCTGACCGGTGGCGCGGTCGCCGTGGAGACGGTGTTCGCGGTCCCCGGCATCGGCCGTACGGCGCTGGGGGCGGCCAAGTCGCAGGACCTGCCGCTGCTCCAGGGCGCGGTCCTGGCCCTGCTGCTCCTGGGCCTGGTCACCGGCGCGCTGTCGGCGCTCGTACGGCGGCGGCTCCTGGGCCCCGCCCTGCGGGACGCCTCGCTGTCGCTGCCGCCGCCGCTGCCGGTCCGCGTCCACCCCGCGATCCCGTTGACCCTGGCCGCGCTGCTCGCCACCGCGATCGGCTGGGGCCTGCTGCGCGACCCGTACGCGGTGAACACGGCCGTCCGGCTGACCCCGCCCTCCTGGGCACACCCGCTCGGCACCGACGGGCTCGGCCGGGACGTCCTGGCCCGCCTCGGACACGGCGCCGCGTCGACGGTCGGCACGGCGGCGGCCGTCTGCCTGCTCAGCCTGGTCCTCTCCCTCGCGCTGGGCTTCCTGCCCGGGGTCGCGGCCGGGGCGGCGGACATCGCCAACGCGCTGCCCCCGGTGATCGTCGGCATCCTGGTCGCGGCCGTCGCGGGCCCCGGCACCGGCGGAGCGGCCTTCGCGGTCGCCCTGATCTCCTGGCCGCCGCTGGCCGCGCACGCGGCGGCACTGGTGCAGGAGGTGCGGGCGTCGGGGTTCCTCACCGCCCAACGGGCCATCGGCGCACCCCCGTCGTGGATCCTCACCCGGCACGTGCTGCCCACGGTCGCCGCGCCCGTCGCCCGGCACGCCCTCCTCCGGCTGCCCGGCATCGCCCTCGCCCTGGCCTCCCTGGGCTTCCTCGGCCTCGGCGCCCAGCCCCCGGCCCCCGAGTGGGGGCTCCTCCTGGACGAGTCCCGCGCCTACGTGGAACGCGCCCCGTGGGCCGCCCTGTCCCCGGCGATCGCCCTGGCCCTGCTGGCGGGACTGGCGGTGTCGGGGGCGGCGTACGCGCAGGGCGTCGCACGAACTCCCGGAAAGGAGGCTCCCGTTGGAGTCTGAGGTGACGCAGGCGCCGCCGGTTCGGCACCCGAGTCTGCTCTCGGTCCGTGACCTCCGTGTCTCCTTCGTCGGCACCGAGGCCGTACGCAGGCTGTCCTTCGACGTCCGCCCCGGTGAAGTCCTCGCGCTGGTCGGGGAGTCGGGGGCGGGCAAGTCCCTCACCGCGCGGGCCCTGCTCGGGATGCTTCCGCGGGGCGCGGCCATGAGCGGGGAGATCCGGCTGGACGGTTCCGCGGACCTCGCCGCCGCCCGAGGCCGCCGTATCTCGCTCGTGCCGCAGGACGCCCTGTCCGCCCTCTCCCCCGTGCACCCGGTCGGCGAGCAGCTCGCCGCCGCCGTACGGTCGCTGCACCGCGTCTCCCGCGCCGAGGCCCGCGAGCGTGCCGTCGCCGCGCTGGACCGGGTGGGCATCCCGGACGCCGCCCGGCGGGCGCGGGCGTATCCGCACGAGTACTCCGGCGGGATGCGCCAGCGGGCGGTGATCGCGATGGCGATGCTGGGCGAACCGGACCTGGTGGTCGCCGACGAGCCCACCACCGCGCTGGACGCCGAGCGCCGCGAGCAGGTGCTGCGGGTGCTCGCCGAACAGCGTGAGGCGGCCGGCGCGGCCCTGCTCCTCGTCACCCACGACCTGGACGTCGTACGCGACCACGCGGACCGCGTGCTGGTGATGTACGCGGGACGGCTGAGCGAACTCGGGCCCGTGGGCGAGGTGTTGAACCGTCCGCGCGCCCCGTACACCGCCGGACTCCTCGCCTGCCTCCCCCAGGACGGCCCCCGGCGCCGCCGGCTGCCCACCCTCCCCGGCACGCCTCCGGCGCCGGGCGCCCTGCCGCCCGGCTGCGCCTTCGCGCCCCGCTGCCCACTGGCGGCGGACGTGTGCCGTACCGGGGAACCGGAGCCGCGGACGGTGGACGGGCGGCTCGTCGCCTGCCACCGGGCGGACGAAGTCCCCGCCGACACCGTCACGTTGTTCGCGGAAGGACGACCGGCATGACCGCACCCCTGCTCGACGTGCGGGACCTCGTGGTCCGCTACGGGTCCGTCACCGCCGTGGACGGCGTCTCCTTCGCCCTGGAGGCCGGCGAGACCCTCGCCCTCGACGGCCCGTCCGGCTGCGGCAAGTCGACCACCGCCCTGACCGTCCTCCAGCTGCGCCGCCCCGACGCCGGCGAAGTCCGCTTCGAGGGGCGGGAGTTGACGACCCTCACCGAACGCGAGCTGCGCCCCCTGCGCCCGCGCATGCAGCCGGTCTTCCAGGACCCCTACGGCTCCCTCAACCCCCGCCACCGGATCCGCGACGCGGTGGCGGAACCCCTGAAGGTCCAGGGTCGATGGACCGACGCCGACGGCCCCGCGCGCGTGGCCGCACTCCTCGACCGGGTCGGCCTCGACCCCTCGTACGGCGACCGCCGCCCCCACGAACTCTCCGGCGGGCAGTGCCAGCGCGCCGGCATCGCCCGCGCGCTCGCCTCCGAGCCGCGCCTGCTGGTCCTCGACGAACCCGTGTCGGCCCTGGACCCGTCGGTCCGCGCGGGGGTCCTGAACCTGCTGGCCGACCTCCAGGACGACCTGGGGCTCGGCTACCTGTTCATCTGCCACGACCGGGCGGTGGTACGGCACTTCGCGGACCGGGTGGTGCGGATGCGGGACGGGCGGATCAGCCCTTCGTCGCCGCCGCGATGACCTGGCGCAGCCCTTCCGCGAGCTGGTCCGCCTCGGGCGCGGTCTTCGGATCGAAGGACCACTGCGCGATGAGGCCGGTCATCAGGGTCACGTAGAACAGGCCGACGGTGTCCGCGGTCTCGTCGGACACGTCCTCCTCGCGACCGCCCATGAGCAGCGGGATCAGCCCGCGACCGGCCTCCCGCTGGGCCCGCGACAGATGGTCGCGGACCTCGGGCAGCTTGTCGCCCATGACGATGATCTCCATGCTGAGCCGCCACAGCGAGCCGGGTTCCCGCATGGTGTCGATGATGTTCGCCCACACGCACCGGAAGCGTTCGAGCGAGCCTGGCTCCCCCGCCGGCCCCGCGCCGTCGCCCCCCTCGAAGGCGTCGCCCATCCCCTCGACCAGCGACACGTAGGCCTGCGCCAGCAGCGCGTCCTTCGAGCCGTAGTGGTAGCCGATCGAGGCCAGGTTGGTCCCCGACTCCTTGACGATGTCGCGCGCCGTCGTGCGCACGAAACCCTTGGCCAGCAGGCAGCGCTTGGCGCCTTCGAGCAGATCCTCACGGTGTCCCATACGGGCCACCTTACCCACGATCCATACAACCGTCCTATACGTTCGATTTATACGCTCGTTCTAGACAAGCGTTTAATACGCCCGTACATTGCTGGGCATGACGAACTCGACGAGCACGACCGCACGCGCCGGCCGCCGCGAATGGACCGCGTTCGGCGTCCTGATGCTCCCGCTGCTGCTGGTCTCCATGGACGTCTCCGTCCTCTACTTCGCGATCCCGTCGATCAGCGCGGACCTGGAGCCGTCCGGCACCCAACAGCTGTGGATCTTCGACATCTACGCCTTCGTCCTGGCCGGCCTTCTGATGACGATGGGCTCCCTCGGCGACCGCATCGGCCACCGCAGGCTCCTCCTGATCGGCGCCGCCGCCTTCGGTACGGCCTCGATGGTGGCGGCGTACGCGAACAGCGCCGAGACCCTGATCGCGGCCCGCGCGGTCCTCGGCATCGGCGGTGCGACCCTGATGCCGTCGACGATGGCCCTGCTCCGCACGATGTTCACCGACCCCGGTCAGCGTGCGAAGGCGATCGGCATGTGGTCCGGGGTGATGACGGCGGGCATCGCACTCGGCTCGGTCATGAGCGGTGTGCTGGTCGAGTACTTCTGGTGGGGCTCGGTCTTCCTGGTCAACCTGCCCGCGATGGTCCTGCTGCTGGTCCTCGGGCGAGCGCTGCTCCCCGAGTCGAAGAACCCCGCCCCCGGCCCCTTCGACTGGCCGAGCGTCCCGCTGTCGATGGCCGCCGTGCTCCCCGTGGTCTACGGCCTCAAGGAGATCCCGTCCGAGGGCTGGAACGTCCGTTACGTTGTCTCGATCACCGTCGGCCTGCTCTTCGCGGCCCTCTTCGTGCACCGCCAGCGCACCACGGCCTCCCCGATGATCTCCCCCGCCCTGTTCCGCGGCCGCGGCTTCGCGCCCTCCGTCGCCCTGAACCTCGTCTCGGCCTTCGGGATCATGGGGTCGGCCTACTTCACCACGCAGTACCTGCAGTCGGTGCTCGACAAGAGCGCGCTGGAAGCGGCCCTGTGGGCGCTGCTGCCGTCGGTGCCGATCGGGGCCGCCGCCCCGGCCGCCACCGCCCTGGTGCAGAAGGGCGTCGACCGCGCCCACGTCGTCACAGCGGGCTTCGCGATCGCCGCGGGCGGCTTCGCGCTGCTGTCCCTCGCCGGGACGGACTCGATGTGGCTGGTGCTGGTCGCGTGCGCCGTCCTCGCCGTCGGGGGCGTCATCGTGATGTCCCAGATCATGGACCTCGCGATGGGCACCGCTCCGGTGGAGCGGGCGGGCACCGCGTCCTCCCTGATGGAGACCGGCACGGAGTTCGGCGGCGCCCTGGGCATGGCCGTCCTCGGCTCCATCGGCACGGCGGTCTACCGCCACGAGATGCCCGCCTCGGCCCCGGCCGAGGCCCGCGAGACCCTGGGCGGGGCGCTGGCCCTCGCCGACGAGGTGCCTGGCCTGGCGACGGTGGCGCGGGAGGCCTTCACGAGCGGGATGAACGGGGCGGCGATCGCCGGGGCGGTGCTGCTGGCGGGCGCGGCGGTCCTGGCGGCGGTGACACTGCGGGGAGTCCGGGCGGCGCACTGCAAAACGCCGGACGGGCAATGCAGCCCGTCCGGCGTTTGAGGACGCGGCCCGTTCAGGGCCGCAGGGGTCCGGGGGCTCAGCCCCCAGGAACCCCCTCCGACTTCAGACCAGATTCACCGCACGCGCGGACGCCGCACCGATCTCCACGGCGACCTCCGCCAGGACACCCGCCGGGACCGAGTCGTCCACGGTGAGGACCGCGAGGGCCTCACCGCCGACCGCCGCACGGGCGACCTGCATGCCGGCGATGTTGATCCCGGCCTCGCCGAAGACGCGCCCGACGGTGCCGACGACACCCGGACGGTCCTCGTACCGCAGCACGACCATGTGGTCGGCGAGCGCGAGGTCCACGTCGTACTCACCGACAGCGACGATCTTCTGCAGGTGCTTCGGACCGGCCAGCGTGCCGGAGACCGAGACCTCCTCGCCGCTGCTGAGCGTGCCTCGCACGGTGACCACGTTGCGGTGGTCGGCCGACTCCGAGCTGGTCGTCAGCCGCACCTCCACGCCGCGCTCCTGGGCGAACAGCGGGGCATTGACGTACGACACCGTCTCGTCGACGACGTCCTCGAAGACACCCTTGAGGGCGGACAGCTCCAGCACCTTCACGTCGTGCTGGGTGATCTCGCCGTAGACCTCGACGTCGAGGCGGACGGCGACCTCACCGGCGAGCGCGGTGAAGATGCGGCCGAGGCGCTCCGCGAGGGGCAGGCCCGGCTTGACGTCCTCGGCGATGACGCCGCCCTGGACGTTCACCGCGTCCGGGACCAGCTCACCGGCGAGGGCGAGGCGCACCGAACGGGCGACGGCGATGCCGGCCTTCTCCTGCGCCTCGTCGGTGGAGGCACCGAGGTGCGGGGTGGCGACGACCTGGTCGAACTCGAACAGCGGGGAGTCCGTGCAGGGCTCCTTGGTGTACACGTCGAGGCCGGCGCCGGCGACCCGGCCCTCCTTGAGCGCCGAGTACAGCGCCTCCTCGTCGACGATGCCGCCACGGGCCGCGTTGACGATGCGCACGCTGGGCTTGACCTTGCGCAGCGCCTCGTCGCCGATCAGACCGACCGTCTCGGGGGTCTTGGGCAGGTGGACGGTGATGAAGTCGGAGACCTCGAGCAGCTCGTCCAGCGACAGGACCTTGACGCCCATCTGCGCGGCCCGCGCGGGCTGCACGTAGGGGTCGTAGGCGACGACCTTCATGCCGAAGCCCGACATGCGCTGGGCGACGAGCGCGCCGATGCGGCCGAGGCCCACGACGCCGAGGGTCTTCTCGGCCAGCTCCACGCCGGTGTACTTGCTGCGCTTCCACTCGCCGTTCTTCAGCGCGGCGTTGGCCTGCGGAATGTGGCGGGCGGTGGCGAGCAGGAGACCGCACGCCAGCTCGGCGGCGGTCACGATGTTGGAGGTGGGGGCGTTGACGACCATCACGCCGGCCTTGGTGGCGGCGGACACGTCGACGTTGTCCAGGCCGACGCCGGCTCGCGCGACGACCTTCAGCTTCTTCGCGGCGGTGATCGCCTCGGCGTCCACCTTGGTGGCCGAGCGGATCAGGATCGCGTCGACATCGGCGATGGCCGGGAGCAGTTCGGCTCGATCCGCTCCGTTGCAGTGCCGGATCTCGAAGTCCGGGCCGAGTGCGTCCACGGTCGCGGGCGACAGCTCTTCAGCGATGAGTACGACAGGTTTCGAGCTCACGTGAGTCCTCACAAGTCCAAAGCGTGCGGACGGCCGTCCCGACGGCCGCAGGCGGAGGAGGGGCTAGCCGCGTGGAAGACGCACGACGCTGTGGGCCTGACGCGTATTAGTGCAGCAGTGTAGTGGCGCGGCGAGGAGCGTCTTGCGCCTCTGCGGAAGGATCACCCGTCCGTGGCTGGACGGGTTGGACAACACCATGACACACGGCGTTACCCCTGGTTAACCGACGAGGGCCGGAGCGAATCGCTCCGGCCCCCGGTGTGAGGCTTACGCCTCCTCGTCGACCCAGCTCATCAGCTTGCGCAGCTGCTTGCCGGTGGTCTCCAGCAGGTGCTCGGAGTCGGCCGTCTTGTACTCGTTGTACTTCTTCAGACCGCCGTGGTACTCGTCCATCCAGTTCTGGGCGAAGGTGCCGTCCTGGATCTCGGCGAGGACCTGCTTCATCTCGGCCTTGGTGGCGTCCGTGATGATGCGCGGGCCGGTGATGTAGTCGCCCCACTCGGCGGTCTCGGAAACCGACCAGCGCATCTTCTCCAGGCCGCCCTCGTACATGAGGTCCACGATCAGCTTCAGCTCGTGCAGGCACTCGAAGTAGGCGATCTCCGGCTGGTAGCCGGCCTCGACCAGGGTCTCGAAGCCCGCCTTGACCAGCGCCGAGGTGCCACCGCACAGCACGGCCTGCTCACCGAACAGGTCGGTCTCGGTCTCCTCGGTGAAGGTCGTCTTGATGACACCGGCGCGGGTGCCGCCGATGGCCTTGGCGTACGACAGGGCCAGCGCGAAGGCGTTGCCGGTGGCGTCCTGCTCGACGGCCGCGATCGCGGGGACGCCGCGGCCCTCCTCGTACTGACGGCGGACCAGGTGGCCCGGACCCTTCGGGGCGACCAGGGCGACGTCCACGCCGGCCGGGGCCTTGATGAAGCCGAAGCGCACGTTGAAGCCGTGCGCGAAGAACAGCGCGTCGCCGTCCTTCAGGTTCGGGGCGATGGACTCCTCGTAGACCTGGGCCTGGATCGGGTCCGGGATGAGGATCATGATGAGGTCGGCCTCGGCGGACGCCTCCGCCGGGCTCACCACGCGCAGGCCCTGCTCCTCGGCCTTGGCCTTGGACTTGGAGCCCTCGTGCAGACCGACCCGCACGTCGACACCGGAGTCGCGCAGCGACAGCGCGTGGGCGTGGCCCTGGCTGCCGTAGCCGATGACCGCGACCTTGCGGCCCTGGATGATGGACAGGTCGGCGTCAGCGTCGTAGAACAGCTCGGCCACTTTGGGTTCTCTCCTTGGTGTGCAGGTGTTGCGTCCCACCGTATGACGGCGGGCGGAAGGGAAGTCTCGGGGTCTCGGTATACGGGCGGCCGGTGTCGGCCGGCCGCCCGGTTCCGTCGCCTCGCGTCGTTACGCCGACCGGTCCAGCGCGCGCAGCGACCGGTCGGTGATCGAACGGGAGCCGCGGCCGATCGCGATCGTGCCGGACTGGACCAGCTCCTTGATGCCGTACGGCTCCAGCATCTTGAGCATGGCGGTGAGCTTGTCGCTGCCGCCGGTGGCCTCGATGGTGACGGCCTCCGGGGAGACGTCCACGGTCTTGGCGCGGAACAGCTGGACGATCTCGACGATCTGGGAACGCGTCTCGTTGTCGGCGCGCACCTTCACCAGAACGAGTTCGCGCTGAACGGCCGATCCGGGTTCCAGCTCGACGATCTTCAGCACGTTGACGAGCTTGTTGAGCTGCTTGGTGACCTGCTCGAGCGGCAGTTCCTCGATCACGTTCACCACGATGGTGATGCGCGAGATCTCGGGGTGCTCGGTGACGCCGACCGCGAGCGAGTCGATGTTGAAGCCGCGGCGGGAGAACAGGGCGGCGATCCGGGCGAGGATGCCGGGCGTGTTCTCCACCAGGACGGAGAGCGTGTGCTTGGACATGTCTCTTGGGTCTTCCTCGCTCAGTCGTCTTCGTTGTCGCCGAAGTCGGGGCGGACGTCCCGTGCGGCCATGATCTCGTCGTTGGAGGTGCCGGCGGCGACCATCGGCCACACCATCGCGTCCTCGTGGACGATGAAGTCCACGACGACGGGGCGGTCGTTGATCGAGTTCGCCTCTTCGATGACCTTGTCCAGGTCGGCCGGGTCCTCGCAGCGGATCGCGTAGCAGCCCATCGCCTCCGACAGCTTGACGAAGTCGGGGACGCGGGTGCCGGCGCTCGGCTGCTTGCCGTCCGCCTCCGGGCCGCTGTGCAGCACGGTGTTGGAGTAGCGCTGGTTGTAGAAGAGGGTCTGCCACTGGCGGACCATCCCGAGGGCGCCGTTGTTGATGATGGCGACCTTGATCGGGATGTTGTTCAGGGCGCAGGTGGTCAGTTCCTGATTGGTCATCTGGAAGCAGCCGTCGCCGTCGATCGCCCAGACGGTCTTGGAGGGGACACCCGCCTTGGCGCCCATCGCGGCCGGGACCGCGTAGCCCATCGTGCCCGCGCCGCCGGAGTTCAGCCAGGTGGCGGGCTTCTCGTACTGGATGAAGTGCGCGGCCCACATCTGGTGCTGGCCGACGCCCGCCGCGAACACCGTGCCGTCGGGCGCGAGCTGCCCGATGCGCTCGATGACCTGCTGCGGGGAGAGCGAGCCGTCCGCGGGCTGGTCGTAGCCCAGCGGGTAGGTCTCGCGCCAGCGGCTGAGATCCTTCCACCAGGCGGTGTAGTCGCCCGGCCCGCTCTCGGTGTGCTCCTTCTGCACGGCCTGGATCAGGTCGGCGAGGACCTCGCGGGCGTCGCCCACGATCGGCACGTCGGCGGCGCGGTTCTTGCCGATCTCGGCCGGGTCGACGTCCGCGTGGACGATCTTGGCGTACGGCGCGAAGCTGTCGAGCTTCCCGGTGACGCGGTCGTCGAAGCGGGCGCCGAGGGCGACGATCAGGTCGGCCTTCTGGAGTCCGGTGACGGCGGCCACCGAGCCGTGCATGCCGGGCATGCCCAGGTGCAGCGGGTGGGTGTCGGGGAACGCGCCCAGCGCCATCAGGGTGGTGGTGACGGGCGCGCCGGTCAGCTCGGCGAGGACCTTCAGTTCGGCGGTCGCCTGTGCCTTGAGGACGCCGCCGCCGACGTAGAGGACCGGCCGCTTGGCGGCGGTGATCAGCTTGGCGGCCTCGCGGATCTGCTTGGCGTGCGGCTTGGTCACCGGGCGGTAGCCGGGCAGGTCCATGGTGGGCGGCCAGGAGAAGGTCGTCCGCGCCTGGAGGGCGTCCTTGGCGATGTCGACCAGGACCGGGCCGGGGCGGCCGGTGGAGGCGATGTGGAAGGCCTGCGCGATGACGCGCGGGATGTCCTCGGCCTTGGTGACCAGGAAGTTGTGCTTGGTGATCGGCATGGTGATGCCGACGATGTCCGCCTCCTGGAAGGCGTCCGTGCCGATCGCCTTGGAGGCGACCTGGCCGGTGATCGCGACCATCGGCACCGAGTCCATGTGGGCGTCGGCGATCGGGGTGACCAGGTTGGTGGCGCCCGGTCCCGAGGTCGCCATGCAGACGCCGACCTTGCCGGTGGCCTGCGCGTAGCCGGTGGCGGCGTGTCCCGCGCCCTGCTCGTGGCGGACGAGGATGTGACGGACTCTCGTGGAGTCCATCAGCGGGTCGTAGGCGGGAAGGATCGCACCGCCCGGAATGCCGAATACCGTGTCGGCGCCGACTTCCTCGAGAGAACGGATGAGGGACTGCGCACCCGTCACGTGCTCGACGGGCGCGGAGTGCTGTCCTCCGGATCGGGGCCGCGGCTGCGGGTGATGGGCCCCGGTGGCCTGCTCGGTCATCGGCATTCTCTTCTCGATGCTGAGGGTTTTTTGCGAGGTTTGTACGGTGTTCGACTGCTGGACTGCAGGTACTGGTGCAACAAAAAACCCCTCGTGCCAAAAGGCAAGCGAGGGGAGCGCGCCGGTGTGGTCGCTGGGGATTCCGGATCGTCCTCCGGTGCGTCCCAGCTCAGCCGACGCGCTGTCCAAGTACGAGAATTCGGGTGCGCATGGCATTGACCCTCCCCCCGGCACGCACCGACTGTCAAGTGGGTGGGACGGGGGTCTCATTATGTGAGCGAAGGGTCGTGCCACCACCGAGGTTTCCGCCTCCCAGGACGGCCGGGACACCCGTGGTGAACACCCCCGCGGCGCCCCCGGCGAACGCGGGCTCGGCGGGCCCGTGCGGCAACGGGCAGCTGCCCCGCGCGAGTGCCCGGCGCAGCCGGTACTCGTCGAGCGGTCCGGCGAACGCCATGCCCTGCCCGTGCGTGCAGCCCATCGCGCGCAGGGCGACGACCTGCTCCGGGAGGTCCACGCCCTCGGCCACGGACTGGAGTCCGAGTTCTCCGGCGATCCTCAGCAGCCCACTGGTGATCTTGTGCAGCCGGGCAGACTCCACGACCCCCTCGACCAGCCCCCGGTCGAGTTTCAGTATGTCGGCGGGGAGCCGGCGCAGGGCCGTTATGGCCACGCCGCCACCGAAGCCGTCCAGCGCGATCCGGACACCGAGGCGCCTCAGTGCGGCGAGCCGGCGCTCCAGGTCGTCCAGGCAGACCCCGGCGTCGATGTCGGACAGCTCTATCACCAGGGACCCGGACGGCAGCCCGTGGCGGGTCAGCAGGGCCTCCACGGAGCCCAGCGGCAGCGACCGGTCCAGCAGCCGCCGGGCACCCAGCTGGACCACCACCGGTACGTTCAGCCCGCTCGCGGCGCGGTCGGCGGCCTGCTCGACGGCCTGCTCCAGCACCCAGCGGCCCAGCTCGGCGGTCCGGTCACCCTCGTCCGCCACCCGGAGGAACTCGGCGGGCGTGAACAGCACACCCTGGGACGACCGCCAGCGGGGCTGCGCGGCGACCGACGAGATCCGGCCGTCGTCCAGCCGCACCACGGGCTGGTGCAGCAGCGCGAACTCCCCGTCGTGCAACGCGGCCCGCAACCGCGTCGCCAGCTCCGCCTTGCGTACGACGTCCTGCTGCATCTGCGGCTTGTACAGCTCGACCCGGCCCTTGCCGCCCGCCTTGGCCCGGTACATCGCCAGGTCGGCGTTGCGCAGCAGCTCTCCTGCGCCTAGTCCCGCCTCGGCGAAGGCCACGCCGATGGAGGCGGCGACCCGCACCTCGTTGCCGTCGATCAGATAGGGCTGGGAGAGCGTGAGCCGCAGCCGGTCGGCCAGCTCCAGTATGTGACCCTCTCGGGCACCGCGGTCGCGCGTGCCGTCGCCGACGATCAGGGCGGCGAACTCGTCGCCGCCGAGCCGGGAGGCGGTGTCGCCCTGCCGCACGGCGTCCTGGAGTCTGCGGGCGGCCTGGATGAGGAGTTCGTCGCCGGCCTGGTGGCCGATGGTGTCGTTGACGGCCTTGAAGCCGTCCAGGTCGATGAAGAGGACCGCGGTGTTGCGCAGGGCGGTGCCCCGGTCGGAGCTGCGACGCCCGGAGAGCGCCTGCTGCACGCGCCGGGTGAACAGGGCGCGGTTGGGCAGGTCGGTGAGCGGATCATGCTCGGCGTTGTGCTGGAGCTGCGCCTGGAGGCGGACCCGCTCGGTCACGTCGCGGCTGTTGAAGATCAGGCCGCCGTGGTGCCGGTTCACGGTGGACTCGACGTTGAGCCAGCCTCCGCCGTCGCCGAAGCGGAACCGGCACTCGATGCGCGTGGTGGGTTCCTCCTGGGGGCTGGCGGCGAGGAAGCGGCGTACCTCGTGCACCACGCACCCCAGGTCCTCCGGGTGGATGAGGTCGGCCAGTTCGGTGCCCACCAGGTCTTCGGCGGTCCGGCCGTAGACACCGGCGGCGGCCGGGGAGACGTAGCGCAGGACGCCGCTGGGGGCGGCGATCATGATGACGTCGCTGGAGCCCTGCACCAGGGACCGGAAGTGGTTCTCCTTCTGGGCCAGTTCCTGGGTGAGGGTGATGTTGTCGAGCAGCATGATGCCCTGGCGCACCACGAGGGCGAGCACGACGGCGCCGCCGGTGAGGAGGACGACGCGGTCGACGCTGCGGCCGTTGAGGACGTTGTAGAGGATCCCCAGGGTGCAGACGGCGGCGGCCAGATACGGCGTGAGGGCGGCCAGGGAGCCCGTGATGGGGCGGGTGACCGGATAGCGGGTCGCCTCGGCCCCCGGCACGGGCGTCCGCACGGGCTGACGGCCGTGCGCGCGCTGTCCGGGCAGGTGCTCGTGCACCACGCGCGTGTGCCGCTCGGCGCCCGCCCTGCGGTGCCGCCCGGCGGCCCAGGGGGCGTAGGCGAGGAGCAGGGATCCGGCGAACCAGCCGGCGTCGAGGAGCTGGCCGGAGCGGTAGTTGTTGTGCAGCAGCGGTGAGGTGAACAGGGCGTCGCACATCACGGTCAGCGCGAGGGCGCTGACCGCGGTGTTGACCGCGGTGCGGTTGACGGGCGAGCGCCGGAAGTGCAGCACCAGCACCATGCTGACCAGGGCGATGTCGAGCAGCGGATACGCCAGGGTGAGCGCCGCGGTCGCCACGCTCGGTCCGTCGAGGTCGGCGGCCTGGGCCAGCGCGAGGCTCCAGGACAGGGTGAGCAGCGAGCCGGCGATCAGCCAGGCGTCCAGCGCGAGGCAGATCCAGCCGGCCTTGGTCACGGGCCGGGCGGCGAGCACCAGCAGCCCCACGATCGCGGGCGGTGCGAAGCAGAGGAAGAACAGGTCGGCGAGGCTGGGGCTGGGCACGGGCCGCTCCAGGACGACCTCGTACCACCCCCAGATCAGGTTGCCGAGGGCCGCCATCGCCGAGGAGAACGAGAACAGCAGCCAGGCGGGGCGCAGGCGGACGCGGCGGGTGCGCGCGTAGAGGAAGCAGGAGACCGAGGCGGCGCCGGCGGCGGCGGAGAGGCCGAAATCCCCCATGATCAGGGCGACATGGTCGGAGCCCCAGCCGAGCGCGGAACCGACGGCGTATCCCGCGCACACCAGGGCCAGCAGGAGTTGGTGGACCGTGTTCGATCCGGGGCGGCCGAAGGACGGCGGCCTGGCCGGCGGCGTGCCCGCCGGGGCGGGGGCCTGCGCCCGCGGCGCTCCGTCGAGGAGGGTCGTGGAGGTCGGCGGGGAACTCACCGGATCCTCCAGGTCCGTGCCGCTCCCGCGTCCCGCACGCCCCGGTGCGCCGGGTGCGTGTGACCGCGGCGGCCGCTGTGCCTGCGGTGGTGACGGCCGGTGGGCCGGCTTCCGTGACCGGCGGGGCCGTCGCTTCCGCGCCCGGCCGTGCAACAGGGCCGTCGGCGGCGGCTCCGCCTCGTCGGGTCGTTCGTCCATCGGCCGTGCATCGCCCGTCGCCCCCCTCACAGTCTGAGATGTGCATCCCCGGCGCCGAACGGTGCACGGCGCAGCCCCTGTCGGGACGATACACCAGTCTCGTCACTCAGGGACATAGCTTCTCTACGCTCAGTGACGACCAGCGACTATGCCGGTACGGACCGCGTCCGCGGGACTGCGGAGGGTGCCCGAAGCGGACCGCACGTGTGCCGTGGCTGTCATTCCTCGTCGGTGGCACCCGTCGTAAGGATCACGTTGCGCAGGGGCTCCCGGTTCACGAATCGTCCCAACTGGTCCACCAGCAGGCGCTTGGCGCGCGGCAGGAAGGCGGACGTGGGCCCGCCGACGTGCGGGCTGATCAGCACGCCCGGCGCCTGCCACAACGGGTGGGCCCGCGGCAGGGGTTCGGGGTCGGTGACGTCCAGGGCGGCGGTGAGCCGGCCGCTCTCCAGCTCCGCGAGCAGGGCCTTGGTGTCGACGACCGCGCCACGGGCGACGTTGACCAGCAGCGCGCCGTTCCTCATGCGGGCGAGGAAGCCGGCGTTCACCAGGCCACGGGTGCTCTCGGTCAGGGGCGTGGAGAGGATGACGACGTCCGCCTCGGGCAGCAGCGCGGGCAGTTCGGTGAGTGGGTGCACGGGACCGCGCGCCGTAGTGCGTGCGGAGCGCGCGACGCGCGCCACCCGCGCGACCTCGAACGGCGCGAGCCGGTCCTCGATCGCCGAGCCGATCGCGCCGTACCCGACGATGAGGACGTTCTTGTCGGCGAGCGCGGGGTGGAACTCGCTCTGCCAGTGGCCCTGTTCCTGGGCGCGCACGAATTTCGGGATGCCGCGCAGGGAGGCCAGGGTGAGGGTGAGCGCCAGCTCGGCGGTGCTCGCCTCGTGCACCCCGCGCGCGTTGCAGAGCTGTACGCCCGGCGGGAGGTCGGCCAGGCGCGCGGTGACGTCGTCGACGCCCGCGGTGAGGGTCTGGACGACGCGGACGTTGCGCATCCGCGGCAGCGGGCGCACCTTCACGGGCTGCCGCTTCATGTAGGGCACGACGTAGAAGACGCAGTCGGCGGGATCGCCCGGGAACTCCTGCTCTCCGGTGGGACCGCCGTCCCAGAAGAGGGGGTTGAGGCCCTCGGGGAGCCCTTCGATCTCGTCCGGCGGGATGGGCAGCCACAGGTCAGCAGTCATGGTCAGGAGGCTATGTCAGGCACGCGCGGGTGCAGAGGTTAGGTTGATGGTCCGGGCTAGGGAGGTCACGAGCAGGTGGAGCGCAGGACGATCGGCGCGGCGGCGCTCGCGGTGGGGGCCGTCGGACTCGGGTGCATGCCGATGAGCTGGGGGTACAGCGGGTCGCGGCAGCGGGGCGACGAGTCGCTGAGGGCCCTGCACCGGGCGCTGGACCTGGGGGTCTCCCTGCTGGACACCGCGGACATGTACGGCCCGTTCACCAACGAGCTGTTGCTGGGGCGGGTGTTGAAGGAGCGGCGCGGGGACGCGTTCGTGTCGACGAAGGCCGGACTGCTGGTCGGCGAGCAGCACATCGTGGCCAACGGCCGTCCCGGCTATGTGAGACGAGCCTGTGACGCTTCCCTGCGTCGGCTCCAGACGGACGTCATCGACCTCTACCAGCTGCACCGCGCGGACCCCGAGGTCCCGGTGGAGGAGACGTGGGGGGCGATGGCCGAGCTGGTGCGCGCGGGCAAGGTACGGGCGTTGGGCCTGTGCGCGGTGGGCGCGCGGGGCGGACGCCGTGCCGGCGGGCGGCTGTACGACGCGACGATCCGTCAGTTGCGGCGCGTGCAGCAGGTGTTCCCGGTGAGCGCGGTGGAGGCGGAGCTGTCGGTGTGGTCGCCGGAGGCGCTGGACGCGCTGCTGCCGTGGTGCGAGACCCGCGGTATCGGGTTCCTGGCGGCCATGCCTCTGGGGAATGGTTTCCTCACCGGCACGCTGACGCCGGGCGAGGGCTTCGAACCCGATGACATGCGGGCCCGGCATCCCCGTTTCACCGCCGAGATGATGGCCGCCAACCAGCCGGTCGTCGCCGGGCTGCGCCGGGTGGCCGCCCGGCAGGGCGAGGGCGTGACGGCCGCGCAGGTGGCGCTGGCCTGGGTGCTGGCGCAGGGCCGGCACGTGGTGCCGGTGCCGGGGGCCAAGCAGGAGCGGTGGGTGGCGCAGAACGCGGGGGCGGCCGGGTTGCGGCTGACCGCGCGGGACCTGGCCGAGGTGGCGGAGCTGCCGGCGGCCCGGGGTTCGTGGGACTGAGGGCCTCCGGGCGGCTCCGTGGAAGCCGGGGCGGCGGAATCGGGTTCCGGAGATCGGGAACTCGAAGGGCGCGAGCGGTGTATGACAAGGAGAACCTGCCGCTGGACCGCCGCGTCGAAGGGACCAAGATCGTGCAACGTCGCGCAGTGACGGCCGTGCTGGCCGCGAGTGTGCTCCTGCTGTCGGCAGGCTGCTCCTCGGACGACGAAGGGTCCGGCGCCGCCCCGAGCCCGTCCCCCAGCCCCACGGCGGCCGGCTCGTCCGCGTCGCCGGCCGAGGAGACCCCGCCCGCGAAGGGCACGGTCGAGGTGGTGCGCACCGTCGCCGAGGGTCTGAACACCCCCTGGGGCCTCGTGCCGCTTCCCGAGGGCGGCCTGCTGGTCGCCTCGCGCGACGAGGGGACGATCACCCTGGTCGACGAGGAGAGCGGCACGAAGACCGAGCTGGGTGAGGTGCCGGGCGTCTCGGCGGCCGGCGAGGGCGGCCTGCTCGGCATCGCCCTCTCCCCCGACTACGCCTCGGACCACATGGTGTACGCCTACTTCACCTCGGCGTCCGACAACCGCGTGGTCCGCATGCTGTACGACGCCGGGCGCCCCGTCGGCGAGCAGCTGGGCGCGCCGGACACCGTGTTCCGGGGCATCCCCAAGGGCATGATCCACAACGGTGGGCGGATCGCCTTCGGCCCCGACGGCCTCCTGTACGTGGGCACTGGTGAGAGCGGACAGCAGGGTCTGTCGCAGGACAAGGAGTCCCTGGGCGGCAAGATCCTGCGGCTGACCCCGGAGGGCGAGCCGGCGCCGGGCAACCCCTTCCCCGACTCCCCGGTGTACTCGTACGGCCACCGCAATGTGCAGGGTCTCGCCTGGGACGCGAAGCAGCGGCTGTTCGCCGCCGAGTTCGGCCAGAACACCTGGGACGAGCTGAACGCGATCGTGCCGGGCGGCAACTACGGCTGGCCGGAGGCCGAGGGGAAGTCCGACGACGGGAAGTACCGCGATCCGCTGGACCAGTGGGGCACCGACGAGGCCTCGCCCAGCGGGATCGCCTACGCCGAGGGCTCGATATGGATGGCGGGCCTGAGGGGGCAGCGCCTGTGGCGCGTCCCGCTGAAGGGCACGGCGGCGTCGGCCGACTCACAGGCCTTCCTGGAGGGCGACCACGGCAGGCTGCGTACCGTCGTCGCGGCGGGCGGCGGCAAGCTGTGGGTCACGACCAGCAACACGGACGGCCGGGGCGCGCCGAAGGAGGGCGACGACCGGATCCTGGAGCTGAAGGTGAGCTGAGGGGCCTCCCGCGCGCGGGCCTGCCGTCAGCCGCCGGGCTCCTCGGGCGGAGCCGTGTCGGGCGCGGCTGCATCGGGGGGCGCCGGTTCGGGCGGTCTCACGACCAGGACGGTTCCGGACGCGAGGTCTATGGGCCCGTGTCCGGGATCGGCGTCGCCGACGTCCTCCCTGGTCAGCTCCAGACGGTTCTGCTCGTCACGGGTGTGCTTGCGGCCGGGTGCGAACAGTTCGTCGAACATGTTGAACACGGCGCCTCCCTGGCCGGTTCCCGCCAGCCTACGCCTCACCCCACGGGCGGCACCTGGAGAGCTTCGGCCGGGAAGAGCCCCAGCCGGTGCGCCACCGCAGCCGCCTCGCCCCGTCCGGCGACGCCGAGCTTGGCCAGGATGTTGGAGACGTGGACGCTCGCCGTCTTCGGCGAGATGAAGAGGGCCTCGGCTATCTGGCGGTTGGTACGGCCGGCCGAGACCAGACGCAGGACGTCGCGTTCCCGTCCGGTGAGACCGAGCGCCTCGACGGGGTCGGAGGCGGCCGGGGCCCGTCGGGGACCGGGCGTCAGGGACAGCCGGGCCCGCTGGGCGAGCCGGCCGACCGCGTCGGCGAGGGGCCGTGCGCCCAGGTGGGCGGCGACGGCGTGGGCGAGGCGGAGCAGTTCGGCGGCGCGGTCGCGTTCGTCGTCACCACCCTCCGTGAGGAGTGCCTCGGCCAGCCGGTACCGGGTGCGGGCGAGGTCGTGGGGGCGCTCCATCGTCTCGAAGGCGGTGACCGCCTCGGCCCAGTCCGCGGGGCCGCCGCCGCCCTCGGCGCGCAGCAGTTCGGCCCGCAGCCACAGCTCGTGTGCCCGCCAGACGGGGACGACGGCGACGATCTTCTTGGCGGCCTCCCGGATGCGGGCGAGGAGCTCGTCGCGGCCCTGGTCGGCGCCGGGCAGGCCACGGGCGTCGCCCTCGGTGGCGGCCCCGGTGAGGAGCAGCGGCCAGGCGTAGCGATGGGCGCCGGGCGGGAAGCCGCGGTCGAGGGCGCGGGCGAGATGGGCGCGGGCGTCCGGAAGGCGGCCCTCGCCCGCGGCGAGGGC
>NZ_MUBA01000288.1 GCF_002154575.1 Streptomyces bobili | reverse complement strand
TGGCAGATCCAGGCCGGCGACACGCCGTGGAACCGGTGGATCGACGGCCTGTATCTGCCAATCGGGGTGCGCTGCGGGGGATCGCCAGGAGTGTCCGTGCAGGGATTAAGCGGACGCGTGTGCGGAATGGGGCGGTGTTCAATGGCGGGATGTCCGAACTCCTGGAGCCGTTCGCCGGTCCGCCCGCCCCCCTGCTCGATGGCTACGGCCTCCGGTTGCGGGCCTGGGACCCCGAGTCCGCCGACGATGTCGACGCGTGGCTGCGCGGGCATCTCGATCCCGAGTTCCTGCGCTGGAACACCCCGCTGAGGGACATCACGGACTCCGCCGCAGCTCGGGAGTCGCTGCGCGGGAAGGTGGCGGCCATGGAGGCCGGGACCGGGGTGACCTTCTGCGTCACGGACGCGGAGGACGGGACGGTCCTCGGGCAGGTCGGCCTGAACGTCGTCGACCGCGTGCAGAGCTCCGCCAACGTCGGCTACTGGGTGCTGCCCGAAGCGCGCGGCCAAGGCGTGGCCGCACGGTCCCTGCGGCTGGCCACGGTCTGGTTCTTCGCCCACGTCGGGCTCCACCGGCTGGAGTTGGGCCACGGCATCGGCCACGAGGCGTCCTGCCGGATCGCCGAGCGTTGCGGGTTCCGTTACGAGGGCACCCTGCGCGGCGCGATGTGGGAGGCCGGTCGCCGGGACGCCTGGCGGGACGTCCACTGCCACGCCCGCCTCGCGACGGACCCCGACCCGGCCTGGCGGGGCTGACCTCGTGGGGTCCGCGATCCATGTGTACGGGTTCTGCGACGGCGAGGTCGTCCAGCTGGACCGGGCGTCGGTCCGGGAGGTGCTCCGGCGGTACGCCCCGTACGAGGTGGCTGAGGGGGAGCCGGTCGAGTGGGTACGTGCCGCCGACGGCAGTGAGGCCGATGTGGACGTCGGTCACGGCGTCGTCTTCGGCCGGCCGGGGCCGGGCGTCCTCGACATCATCGCCGAACTTGCCCGCCGCACCGGCGCGGCCGTACTGCTCCTCGACGGCGACCGGTCGGTGATCGTGACGAGCGACTCCGACCGCCTGCACCTGCCGCCGGACCTCCGGACGAACGTGTTCGTGATCCCGCCGCCCGCCCTGACCGGCCGGGCGATCAGCCTGGTCATCAACCCGCAACCGGAACAGCGCCGTCGGCCCGTGCTCCCGCCGTTCCCCTACTACGCCGACCCGGTGGGGACGGGCGCGGTGGTCGCCGCCGACGAGACGTGCGCCTGCTGCGGGCACGACCAGGGGTGGATCTGTACGGGCGCGGTGCACGGGGAGGACGTACCGGCCGGGCGCCTCTGCCCGTACTGCGTCGCCTTCGGCACCGCCGCGAAGCGTCACGGCGCGTACTTCAACGAGGTCCGGGCGGAAGGGCTTTCGGAGGCGGCCGTCCGCACGATCCGCGACCGCACCCCGGCGGCCGACGTGTTGGGTGAGCGCCCCTGGCCCGCGCACTGCGGTGACGGGGCGGTGTACGTCGGGGACGGCGCGTTCCGCTGCCGGGCCTGCGCGGCCGAAGTCATTCAGGACGGGACGGGGTTCGCCGGTCGTAGTGGCGACGGGCGTTGAGGTGCGCGTTCGGTGCTTGACTGAGGTCATGTCGACGACTCTCGGGGCGCCCCGGCCGGACCAGGCCTCGTACATGTTGCGGGCCGCGGCGGCGGAAGCCGGACGTGCGTACAAGGCGCGGCTCATCGAACGGCTGGACCTCGCGCCGGGGCAGACCGTCCTCGACGCGGGCTGCGGCCCCGGCACGGACCTGCCCGCGCTGGCGGAACGCGTGGGCGAGGGCGGCGCGGTGATCGGTGTCGACCGCGACCCGCGGATGCTGTCACGGGCGCGCGAGCGTACGGCCGGGCTGCGGGCGGTGGAACTGTGCGAGGGGGACGTCCACGCGCTGCCCGTCGCCTCCGGTGCGGTGGACCGGGCCAAGACCGACCGCGTCCTGATGCATGTGGCCGACCCGGCCGCAGCCCTGTCCGAACTGCACCGCGTGACCCGCCCCGGCGCGCTCGTCGCCCTCGCCGAGCCCGACTGGGACACCCTCGTGGTCGACTCCGACGACCTCGACACGAGCCGCGCGTTCACCCGCTACACCACCGGGTACGCCGTCCGGAACGCCACCATCGGCCGCAGCCTCCCCCGCCTCGCCGCGGCGGCCGGCTTCCGCGTCCAGGACGTGACCGCGACGACCCCGGTCTTCCGGGACTTCGCCGACGCCGACCACACCCTCGGCCTGGGTCGCAACCTCCAACAGGCCATCACCGACGGCCACATCGACGAGGCGCGGGGCCGCCGGTGGTTCGGGGGACTGTCGCGGGGGCCGTTCTTCGCGTCGTTCACGCTGGTGACGGTGATCGCCGTCAGGCCTACAGCAGGTGGTCGGCCTTTCCGGCCTTGATTTCGAGGATGAGGGTGCGGAGGGCTTCGTGGGTGTCGGTGAGGGGGGTGTCTTCTTGTCCGGCGACGGCGATGTAGGCGTTGCCGGTGGTGTCGGTGCCTATGCGGAAGCAGTTGGCGCCTTCGGCGCAGTAGGGGTCTTCCCAGGTGATGTCGTTCATTCGGGGCTCCTCAGAAGTGGCTGGCGATGCTGCGCATGAAGTCGCGTGACGGGGCCTGCGGCAGGGACGCGGATTCCATCCAGTCCAGGTGCGCGCGGTACTTGTCGAGTTGGGACTGCCCGTGCAGGAACTCGGGGCCGTGGGCCGAGTCCAGTTCCACCGTGTCCAGTTGGGGTACCGGTCCCTCGGCGTAGATGACGGCCTGCCCGGCCCCGGGGAAGGCCCCGGCCCGGAACGGAATCACGCGTACGTCGATGGTGTCCTGCTCGGACAGTTCACAGAGTCGGTCGAGTTGCGCCCGCATGACCCTGGCGCCGCCGAACTCGACGCGTAGAGCGGCCTCGTGGACGTACCCCACGTAGGTGACGGGGTCGTCGCGATGCAGGACCTGCTGGCGCTGCATGCGGAGCGCCACGCGCAGTTCCACCTCGCTCGGTGACAGGGGAGGCAGGGCTGCCGCGAACAGGGTGCGGGCGTAGGCGTCGGTCTGGAGGAGGCCCGGCACGTGCATGGCCAGACCCGCCCGTATGCGGCGGGCGTGCCATTCCAGCTCCGCGATGTCCATGAGGGCTGCCGGGAGTTGGCCTCGGTACGAGTCCCACCAGCCTCGAGTACCTTCGGCGGCGATGTCGGCCAGCGCGTCGATGTAGGCCTGGTCGTGGCAGTCGTAGTTGCAGGCGAGGGTGCGCAGCCGGTCCGGCGTGATGACCCGGACGCCCGCCTCGATGTTCGACACCTTCGCTCGGTCGACACCGAGGATTCCCGCGGCTTGCTCCGTCGACACCTGCGCTGCCAAGCGCATCTTCCGTAGCTCCGCTCCCAGACGTCTCTGGCGCTGGCTGGGTGTTGCCCTTGGCGGCATGTGTCCCTTCCTCCCGTGGTCGCGGCGCCAGTCTGCCCCCTTTCCACCGCACGGGTCCACCAATGCGGGTGGCAATTCCGTTGAATGAGTGGCAAGGCGCCACCGTAATCCCCTACAGTCTGCAACAGCTCGACTACAGAGCCGTCACAGAACCCCCGGAAGCGCATCACCCGTGTCCGCCCGCGTTCTCCTCCCCTGGGAGGGGTGGGCCCGTGTCAGGGAGACAGGCCACCGGGTTTTCAACCTCGCCCTCACGCAAGGGAGTTGCCATGAACCTGGACACGGTGTCCTGCCAGTCGCCGACCACCGCCCCCGCCGCCGGCCCTTTCCTCCGGGCGGCCCCGGAGGACCTCGCGTACAGCCTCACGCTCCCCGCCGCGCCGCGAAGTCCCGGCGTCGCCCGAGCCGTCACACGTACGGTGCTCCCCGCGCACGGCCTCGCCGAGGCGACCGACGCGGTCGTACAGGTGGTCGGCGAACTGACCGCCTGTGCCTGCCGGTTCTCCACCACGGAGGTGTACGTGTCGCTGCGCTTCCGGGACAGTGCCCTGCGCGTCACGGTCTACGACGGCCACGCCAGGCATGCCAACGCCCACCTCGGCGCGGCCTGCGACCTGTACCGCCGGGTCTCCCTCCGCGTACTGGACCGGGTGGTCCGGGCCTGCCGCGGCGAGTGGGGCATCGGCGGCGACCGTGAGTCGGGCGTGGGCACCCGCATGTGGGCGGTGCTGCCGCACGCGGGGGCGAGCGGGTATCTCACCGGCGACCGCACGCACGAGTGACGGCAGCCGACGAGCGGGCTGCCGTGTGTCGTGGGAGCTGTCGAGGAGAAAACCGACCTTCTCGCTGCGACGCCGACGACCGGTATTCCCAGGCATGAGGGGCGGGACGAACCGTCGGTCACGGCCGGCCTGATCCAAACGACAGCCCCTAGCCCTGTTCTTCTGCCTCACCCGGTGTCCCGCCTCGCGAGTTCGTCCTCGACCGCGCGGAGCATCTCGCGCCACTGCCGAGCGGCCTTGGGGCTACGGCCCATGCCCCGTGCCGCGGCATGCTCGACCCGCTGGGCGGCGAAAGCCCGGCGTTCCCTCAACTGCTCGGCGGACAGGCTTGGCAGATCGGCGTACCAGTTGTCGTAGAGCTTCCAGCGACTCATGGCACCAGAGTGCCGACCACCACGACGCGAGCGCTCCCCGATTTCTCAGCCGCCGAGTCCCGCGCGCTACGCCCTCCTCCCGAACCCCTCCGGCAGCAGCTCGGTGGTGACGAAGGCGACCACCGCCGCCAGGATCACCAGGGGCACCGTGTCCGCGCTGCCCAGCAGCAGGGCGACGAGCACCACGCTGCTCACGGGGAGCCGCAGGGTGGCCGCCGTGGCCGCCGCCATGCCGGCCGCCATGCCGGGTACGACGCCGAGGCCCGGCAGCGGGGCGAGGAGTACGCCGGTGGCGGCGCCCAGGAAGAGGGCGGGGAAGACGGGACCGCCGCGCAGGATGCCGAGGCACAGGGCGTAGGCGACGCCCTTGAGCGCGAGGACGGCGAGCAGGGCGCCGACTCCCCAGGCGTGCGGGTCGGCGGCCAGTTCGCTCAGCGTGGCCTGTCCGGACGAGGCCACCTCGACCGGTGAGCGGTCGGTGATCAGCGCGTACAGGGCCGCACAGGCCCCGGCGCCCAGCGCGCAGACGACGGTCCGTACGCGCACAGCCTTCTCGGAGAACGCCGCCACCCGTTGTCCCGCGGTCAGCACCAGGTGCACCACGACGCCGACGGCCGCCGCCATGAGCAGGGTCCACAGCACGTCTCCGACGTCCGGACGCGGGGGTGCCTGCGGCAGTCGGAGGCCGAGGGAGCCCGTCTCCAGGCCGGTCCAGCGGCCGAAGCCGGTGAAGACGAGGGCTCCCACACCGCTGGACAGCAGGGCGGGCAGCATGACCGCGAACAGGCGGGGTCCGCCCATGCCCGCGACCTCGATGAGGAGCACCGCGGCGACGAGCGGACTGCCGAAGATCGCCGCGATGGCCGCCGCGGCGCCTGCCGCACCCAGCAGCGCGTTGCTCTGTACGGTCGCGGGTGCTCGCGCGAGGTCCCGGAACAGCAGGGCGAGGCCACCGCCCAGGGCGATCAGCGGGGCCTCCGGTCCGAGGACGGCGCCGAACGGCAGGCTCGCCACCGCCGCGAGGACCACGCCCGGGAGGGCGGTCGACGAGGCGCCTCCCGGGTGCAGGCCCGCGGCCGGGATGTGACCGCCCCGGCCGGGCAGGTGCGCGGCGACCAGGCCGACGACCAGGCCCGCGACGAGGAAGAGGGGCAGGGGCCACCACCACGGGGGGTCGTCCCACCCCAGGCCGTGCGGGACGTCCGCCCACAGGACGTGTTCCAGCTCGTGCAGACCGACGAGGAACCAGAAGGCGGCGAGCGCCACCGGAACGCCGATCAGGGCGCAGAGGACGAGTGCTTTGAGATAGCCGGGAGCCCGCAGTATGTCCCGCAGACGGTCCGCTTCTTCGGGCTGCTGTCCGGGCTGCTTTCCGGCGGCGGAAGGATCGGGCCGGGCGCTCGGCTCCGTCATCGGGATTCTCCCCTTTGCTTCTCTCTGCTCCCCGCCGTTTTCCCGTTTCCCTTTGCCGACTTTCTCGCGGATGCGGGAGGTGCGCCAACGCTCGTTGCACATGCCGGTTCACCGGTACGGCTGTATGAATGACGTAGCGCATTCTTGATCGGAGGGAACCGTGGACGACTACCCGCTCCTCAACCTCTTCTGGACGATGCTGTGGCTGTTCCTGTGGGTCATGTGGTTCTTCCTGCTGTTCAAGGTCATCACGGACATCTTCCGTGACCACACGCTCAGCGGCTGGGCCAAGGCGGGATGGCTCGTCTTCGCGCTCGTCCTGCCTTACCTCGGCGTCCTCGTGTATCTCGGCGTCCGCGGAAGGAGCATGGCCGAACGGGATGTGCAGCAGTCCAGGGAGCAGGAGGCGGCCGTCCGTCAGTACATCCAGAAGGCGGCGGGCACCGGGGGCGGTTCGGTGGACGAGTTGCACAAGCTTTCCACCCTCCGGGACAAGGGGGACCTCTCCCAGGAGGAATTCGAGAAGGCCAAGACCAAGCTGCTGGCGTAGGTGCCGGCACAGGAATTCCCGTGACGGAGTGAAAGCCCATGGCTCAGACCGGCGCAGACCACAAGGCACACACGCCGTTCCTGTCCAGGCCCGGCGTCCGTCGCCTCGTACCGTTCGTTCTGATCAGCGCGATCGCCCTGGTCTTCATCTTCGAGAACCGCGAGAGCGTCGAGATCCGCCTGCTCATCCCCCTCGTGACCATGCCGATGTGGGGTGCCCTTCTGATCGCCTGGGCCCTCGGCATACTCGCCTGCGCCTTCACCCTGCGTCGCCGGTCGAAGCGCCACTCACGACGACCGGACGGCCGGACGGATCTCAGAAAGTGACCCCCACTCCTGTCCCGAGCCTCCGAGCCTCCGGGTCTCAGGGCCAGAGCAGCCCCAGCGACCAGCCCCCCTCACCCCGCCGGTAGGCCATCCGTACGTGCCGGCGCCGCGCGTCCCCCTGGAAGAACTCCACCTCGTCCGGGCGGAGTCGGTACAGGGTCCAGGTCGAGGACTCGGCGGCGGGGTTCGAGCCGGCCTCGTCCCAGGCGGCGGACGACGCGGTCGCCAGGGTCTCCAGTGACGGCAGGGTCTCGCTCTGATGGCCGGTGAGGGCTGCGGCCAGTGCTCCCGTCGACCGGGCGTGCAGGTCGGCCCGCGCTTCGGCCGCGGGGGCGACGGACACCGGGCCGCGGAGACGGACCTGGCGGCCCAGTGCGGGCCAGTAGAAGGTGAGGGCCGCGAAGGGGCGGGCGTCGAGCTGGCGGCCCTTGCGGCTGGTCGCGTGGGTCGCGAAGGACCAGCCGTGCTCGTCGGCGCCGTGGAGCATGACGATCCGCGCGTCCGGGAGGCCGTCCTCGTCCGCCGTCGACAGGGTCATGGTGTGCGGCTCGCGTTCGCCCGCCGCGACCGCCTCCGCGAACCAGGACGTGAACAGTGCCAGCGGCTCGGCCGGGGCCGCCGCCGGGTCGAAGGGCGGCAGCTCGGTCACCTCCGGGTCCCACACCCGCAGCGACCTCAGCAGCTCGTGAAGATCCGTTCCCATGGTCCGAGTATCGGCCACCCCGCGCGACACCTAGGACCTGCCCAGGACCACCGTCCCCGACGAGCAGAACCAGCCGCCCGTCCCCGAGGCCACCCCCAGCCGGGGGAGTCCCCCGTCGCGGCGGCGTACCTGGCGGGTGCCCGCCTCGCCGCGCAGTTGCCGTACCGCCTCCACCAGGAGGAACAGGCCGCGCATACCGGGGTGCTGGGCGGAGAGGCCGCCGCCGTCCGTGTTGACGGGGAGGTCGCCGCCGTCGACGCGGAGGCGGCCCTTCTCGACGTACGCCCCACCCTCGCCCTTCGCGCAGAAGCCGAGGTCCTCCAGCGTCACCAGCGTCATGTAGGTGAACGCGTCGTAGATCTGCGCGAAGTCCATCTCGGCCGGGGTGACTCCCGCGCGTGCGAAGGCGAGCCTGCCGCTGACCGCCGCCGGGGTGACGGTGAAGTCGTCCCACTCGGTCATGCTCGCGTGGGACACGTGCTCGCCGGTGCCGAGGATCCACACCGGGTCGGTACGGCAGTCCCGCACGTACTCCTCGGCCGCCAGCAGGACCGCCGCGCCGCCGTCGGAGCGGACGCAGCAGTGCAGCTTCGTGAAGGGGTCCGCGATCACGGGGCCGGACAGGACCTCGTCGACCGTCAGCGGCGTGCGGAACATCGCGTCCGGGTTCAGGGCCGCGTTGGCCCGTGCCTGGACCGCGACCTCCGCCAACTGCTCGATCGTCGTGCCGTGTTCGATCATGTGGCGGCGGGCCGCCATCGCGTACTTGGCGATCAGGGTGTGGCCGTAGGGCACCTCGAACTGGAGCGGGCCGCGCCCGCCGAACGCGTACGTGCCGGTGCGGCGGCCCGCCCGCACATCGGCGCGGGCCGTCGAGCCGTACGCCAGCAGCACCGCGTTCGCGTGACCCGCGCCGATCGCGTCCGCCGCGTGCGCCGCCATCACCTCCCAGGTCGAGCCGCCGACCGAGGTGGAGTCCACCCAGGTGGGGCGCAGGCCCAGGTAGTCGGCCACCTCGACCGGTGCGAGCGTGCCGAGTCCGGCCGAGGCGAAGCCGTCGATCCGCGAGCGGTCGAGACCCGCGTCCGCGAGGGCGCGGCGGGCCGCCTGTGCGTGCAGCGCGTACGGCGTCGCGTCGTCCACCCGGCCGCAGTCGGACAGCGCCACCCCGACCACGGCCACCTTCCGCTTCCCCACCGTCATGAATCTGACGGTACATCAGATCCAGCGGTGTTCGGCAGGTGTCGGATGTCTGGGAATCCCGCCCTCTCGCGCCTAATATGACGCGCCGTCAGATATCGAGGGGAGTTCCGTCCATGGACCCCAGCTTCACCGCCGAACAGGACGAGATCCGCCGCACACTGCGCGAACTGCTCCGCAAGCGCTCCGGCCCGCACGAACTGCGCGCCGCCCTCGACACCCCCGCCGGGCACGATCCCGCCCTGTGGACCGCCCTCGCCGACCACCTCGGCCTGCCGGGCCTCGCCCTCCCGGAGGCGTACGGCGGTGTCGGCTGCCCCGTCGCCGACCTCGCCCTCGCCTGCGAGGAGACCGGACGGACCCTCGCCCCCTCCCCGCTCCTCGCCACCTCCGTCCTCGCCGCGCCCCTGATCCTCGCCCTCGGCACCGACGCCCAGCGCACCGCCCTCCTCCCGCGGATCGCCGCCGGCACGCTCACCGCCACCCTCGCCGGCCCGGCCCCCGCACCCTCCGCCTGCCC
>NZ_MUBA01000287.1 GCF_002154575.1 Streptomyces bobili | reverse complement strand
GGCGGCGAGCGGGTGACCGCGTGCGACGGGTGGGCGGCGGGCGCGTGACGTGATCCACACCGGCGGTTTCCGGCCACCTCGCCGAGGCTCCAGATCCGGAAATGTCGCCACGAACGACAGCGGCGTCACCGTGTTCAGGTCACGGTGACGCCGCTGCCGGGGGGAAGCACCTGAGCGATCTGTTACGACGGGGGAATCGCGTCAGGCACTGCGGGGGGGGTGGCTGAGATGGTCCTGGGGGCGGCCGGAGCGGCCGACTCCGCCAGTTGATGGTCACGCTGATCGAGGTTGACGAAGATCATTCCGTACCGGATGGCACACCGCACGGGCTGGGGGGCTCCTCGGGGTTTGCGCAGACACCGGTACGCGCGCACGTCGTCCTCGTCGTCCCGCGTCACGACGACCGGCTCCCCGAACACCGTCACCATCAACGAGTCACCACTGTGGGGGATGGCGGTGACCAGGTCGATGAAGTGCCAGCCCGAGCGGTAGGCCGTGGCCATCTCGCGGCGGAAGGAGCGGTCGTCGGGCGGGGTGGTCACGTCAACTCCTCTCCGTTCCCGTCCCGGCCGCCGGCAGGATGTCGCCGGAGGCGGTAGGACCGGAGACGGCCACTGCGGGCCAGGCGGTGTCCGCCCGGACCTCGCTCTTCTCGCTCGAGAGGCCACCCAGTACTCCGACAGCCGCAACGGCGGAGAAGGCGGCGACAAGCGCCCTGCGAAGCAATCTCTTACGCATAGTCGGCTTCGTCCTCACGTGAAGTCCCTCTTCCCCCGTCGGATAAGACGATGGCTCATTCGGACACGTCATGGCCACACAATCAATGCATCATGTTCCTGCATGTTCAGGACCCTGGGGGGTGGAGATTTGACAACGAATCGGGCTAATAGGGCACATCCCCATGCGGTGGCCGAACTGTGCGAGGAGGGCAGCCGACTCTACGCGGACGCGTTGCGAACCGGACGCGTCGCCCGGTCCGCCGTGGAATCGGCTCCCTGCCTGGTGGAATTCGCCCTCCTGCACCCCGACCCCGACGACCCCGAGTGGCTGCGACCCACCCCGCCGGCCCTCGCGCTCGCCCAGCGGCTCAACCCGATCGAACACGAGATCGCGGAGCGCAGGCGGGTGTCCGTCCAGCTGTCCGAGGTGTTCGAACCGTTCATGGCCCTGAGCGTCCAGACGGCCACCCACGCCGACTCCATCACCGTGCTGGAGGGCGGCGCCCGGATCAACACGGCGCTCAACCTCGCCACCTCGCAGTGCCAGTCCGAAGTGCTCACCATCCAGCCGAGCGGCAACCGCCCGGAGCGCAGCCTCACCCAGGGCCTGGAACGCGACCGGCCGCTCATCGACCGCGGCGTCCGCATCCGCACGCTCTACCAGCACACCGCCCGCTACAGCCCCGAGAAGCTCGCCTACACCGCCCGCCTCTCCGACGGGAAGGCCGAGTACCGCACGATCGACGAGGTGGTCGACCGCCTGATCATCTGCGACGAGACGGTCGCCTTCGTCCCGGCGCGCGAGGACCAGCAGGTCGCCCTGGAACTGCGCCACCCCGGCCTGGTGCGCTACCTCATCAAGGTCTTCGAGTTCCTCTGGGACCGTGCCGTCCCGCTCAGCACCGGCGCCCCCTACGAGACGGCCGCCGACGGCATCACCGAGATCCAGCACTCCATCGCCAAGCTGCTCGTCGAGGGCCACGTCGACGAGGCCATCGCCCGCCGCCTCGGCATGAACGTACGCACCTGCCGGGCCCACATCGCCAAGCTCGCGGCGCTCCTCGGCAGCGGCAGCCGGGCCCAGCTCGGCTTCCTCATCGCCCAGTCCGGAATCCTCGGGCAGGACACCGACGGATGACGGCGCCCGTCCACGACCACGGCCCCGACGCGCCCTGTCAGGCGGCCCTGGACCTGTACGCGCGCGCCCTGCGGTCCGGCCACGTCGGCGCGCGCGAGGCCGCCTCACCGCCGTGTGCCGTGCACGCCGGGCTGCTCCGGCCGGACCACCGCGACCCCGGCCGGCTGCTCCCCGTACCGCCGGCCGTCGCCCTGCCCCGGCTGCTGCGCGCCGTCGCCGAGGACATCGCCGACCACCGCCGGCGGGAGACCCGGCTGGCCGAGGCGTTCGAACCGCTGCTCGCCCTCGCCGCGCCGGACGGCGACGCCACCGGCACCGGCGAGATCCACATGCTGAACGGGCTCGAACGGATCAACTCCGTCATCACCCGGACCATGGCGGGGGCCTCGCGGGAGGTGCTCGCCATCCAGCCGCACGCCGGCCATGCCGGACCGCCCCGCGACATCCACAGCCAGGCCCTGGACCGCGACCAGGCCTTCCTGGACCGCGGCGGCCGTATCCGCACCCTCTACCAGCACACCACCCGCCACGCCCCCGCCGTGCTGGCCCGCTACGACCGGCTGCACGGGGACGTCCAGGCCCGCTCCCTCGACGAGGTCACCGAGCGCCTGCTGGTCATCGACCGCAGCGTGGCCTTCATCCCGGCCGTCAAGGACCGCACCCTCGCCCTGGAGATCCGGCTGCCCGCGCTGGTGGACTACCTGGGGACCACCTTCGACCGCCTGTGGCGGCTGGCCACGCCCATGTTCCCGGAGACCGTCACCCAGCCCACCCTGAACGGCGTCACGCCGCGCCAGCGCGCCATCGCCGCGCTCCTCGTCGAGGGCCACACCGACGCCGTCATCGCCGACCGCCTCGGCATGAACGTCCGTACGGCCCGGGTGCACATCGCCAAACTCGCCGCCACCCTCGGCAGCGAGAGCCGCGCCCAGCTCGGCTACCTCATCGGACGCTCGGGGATCGTCGAACCGGACGGCTGAACGGCGTCCGCACCGAGCGGCACGTCCAGGCCCACCTGCGCGATCCGCACCCCGAGCTGGGTACGGCTGGCCGCGCCGAGCGTCTCCGAGAGGCGGGCGATGTGCGCACGGCAGGTCCGCACGCTGATGCCGAGGCGTTCGGCGATGACCGCGTCCTGGTGCCCCTCGGCCAGCAGCGCCGCGATGGACTGCTCGCGGTGCGAGACGCCCTCGATCCGGGTGTCGGGCAGCGGGGCGGTCAGCGGCGCCGCCAGCCGCCAGAGCCGTTCGAAGACCGTGCCGAGGTAGCCGACCAGCGCCGGGTGGCGCAGCTCCAGCGCCATCGTGCGGTCGGCGTTGGCGGGGATGAAGGCCACCGTGCGGTCGAAGAGGATGAGCCGGTCGATGACCTCGTCGAGGGTGCGGGCCTCGACCGCGTCACCCATCAGCTCCAGGTAGTTGAGCAGGCCCTGGCCGTGCCGGGCCACATGGTTGTAGAGGTCGCGCATCCGTACGCCCCGCCCGCGCAGGGCGAGTGCCCGGTGCAGTCCCTCGGACAGTTCGTGCTCGCGCCGGATGCCGCCGGGCTGCACGGTCAGCACCTCGGTGGTGCACGCCTCGGTGGCCTCGTCGAGGGCGGCCTGGATGCGGGAGGCGCCGTCCAGGACACGGATGGCCACGCCCTCCCCGGCCACCGTGCCCGGCGCGGGCCCGCCCAGACCGGCGTACCACTCGAAGGCGGCGACGGCCGAGCCCATCCGCTGCCGGCTGGCGCTCACCTCGTCGTAGAGCCCGTGCAGCAGCCGGGTCATGACCTCCTGCGGGGAGGTCGGGACCAGCCAGGCCATGTCGTCGGGGTCGGGGTGCAGCAGGGCGAGGTCCAGCAGACAGGGGACCGGCTCGGCGTCCAGGCGCGACACCCGGCCCCGCCGTACGGCCCGGGAGTACACGCGATCCCCGGCCTCGCACAGTCGGTCAGCACCGTGAGGATGCTCCTCCGTCCCGTGCCCGGCCATCGCCCATCCCACCCCCGCCGTCCGCGTGTCGCGCGTCGTCCGCGTTTTCCGCAGCGCAACTATGCGCGGCCCCGGACCGGCTCCGCAACACGGCTCGTCCCCAAGCCCCCCTGGAATCAAACCCATTTCAGCCGATTCCTCCCGGCCTCCGCCCCTCACGTCTGCAACAAGCTGACGCTCCCCGCGTGCGCCCGGCGGGAACCCGTCCGGTCCCCGTACGCCGTGCGCTCCCGGAAACCGCCGAGTGATCGCCGCGTTACGTCCCGCATCTAACGTCCCCTCATGGCGGACATATTCGACGCGTACGCGTTGGCCGATGCGTGGGACGAGATGTTCGAACGGCCGGGTGAGGTCAGGACCGCCTACGAGCCGGTGCTGGCGGCGCTGCAGCCCATCGAACCGGGCGAACTGCGGTTCCGGGCCGATCAGATGGCACGCGCGTTCACCGACCGGGGCGTGACCTACGCCTTCGCGGGTGAGGAACGCCCCTGGCCGCTGGACCTCGTGCCGAGGATCCTCGACGCGCTGGAGTGGGATCTCCTGCAACGGGGGGTGAGCCAGCGGGTCCGGGCCCTGGAGGCCTATCTGGCCGACGCCTACGGGCCCTGCCGGGCCTTCGAGGACGGGGTGGTGCCATGGCGGCTGCTCCTGGGCTCCCCGCACTTCCACCGGGCGGCCCACGGGGTCGAACCACCTGGCGGGGTGCGCATCCATGTCGCCGGCATCGACCTCGTGCGGGACGAGGCAGGCGAGTTCCGGGTGCTGGAGGACAACGTCCGGGTGCCCAGCGGCGTCTCGTACGTCATCGAGAACCGGCGGGCGATGACCCGCGTGTTCCCCTCGCTGTTCGACGGGCAGCACGTGGTGCCCGTCGACGGGTACGCGCAGCGGCTCCTGGCCGCCCTGCGCGCCGCCGCCCCCGAGGGGACGGTCGACCCGCGGGTCGTCGTCCTCACGCCCGGCCCGAGCAACGCCGCCTACTTCGAACACGCGCTGCTGGCCCGGCTGATGGGCGTGCAGCTGGTCGAGGGGCACGACCTGGTCTGCCGCGGCAACCGGGTGTGGATGCGCACGACCCGCGGCGAGGTGCCGGTCCATGTGGTCTACCGGCGCCTCGACGACGACTTCCTCGACCCGCTCCACTTCCGGCCGGACTCGGTGATCGGCTGTCCGGGCATCATGAGCGCCGCCGTGGCCGGAAACGTCACCCTGGCCAACGCGGTGGGCAACGGGATCGCCGACGACAAGCTGTTGTACACGTTCGTGCCGGACCTGATCCGGTACTACCTCTCCGAGGAACCGATTCTGCCCAATGTGGAGTCGTACCGTCCGGACGAACCAGGCCAGTTGGCGGCCGTCCTCGACCAGATCGGGAGCCTCGTCATCAAGCCCGTCGACGGCGCCGGCGGCCAGGGCATCGTCATCGGCCCGAAGGCGGACGCCGCGACCCTGGAGAGAACCCGCAAGGCGGTGGCCGCCGACCCCCGCGGCTTCATCGCCCAGCGCCCGGTCGCCCTGTCCACCTCCCCCACCCTCACCGGCGAACACATGGCGCCCCGCCACATCGACCTGCGGCCCTTCGCCGTCAACGACGGCACCGACGTCTGGGTGCTGCCCGGCGGACTCACCCGCGTCGCCCTCCAGGAGGGCAACCTGATCGTCAACTCCAGCCAGGGCGGCGGCTCCAAGGACACCTGGGTGCTCGCCGAGGGCCCCGCCGACGGCCCCCCGGAACCGCCCCGCGGCGACGAACCACCGCCCGTCGCACCCCGCCACCTCGGCCCCGACGGCACCTCCACCGGCGTACAGGAAGGGGCGCAGCAGCAGTGAACGACGTCATCCTCTCCCGGATAGCCGAGGCCCTGACCTGGACCGGCCGCTACGTCGAACGGGCCGACGCCACCGCGCGGATCCTCGACGCCTACCTCCACCGCATGCTGGAGGACCCCTGGCGCGACGAGGACGTGGCCTGCCGGTCGCTGTACGCGATCCTCGGCGTGGACGCCGGGCCGGACGCGGTCGACATGCAGCAGGTCCTCGACCAGCTCGCCTTCGACGCCCGCTCCACCTGCGCCATCGAGGGCGCGCTGGGCGCCGCCCGGCTGAACGCGCGCAGCGCCCGCGAGGCGGTCTCCTCGGCGATGTGGGAGTGCCTCAACGCCACCTGGCACGCCCTCGCCGAACAACGCCGCGCGGCCCGCCGCACCGGCCCCTACGGCTATCTGGAGCTGGTCCGCAGCCGTGCGGCCCTGTTCTTCGGGCTGGCCGACTCCACCATGAGCCGGGACGACAGCTGGCGGTTCGTCGTCCTCGGCCGCAGCCTGGAGCGGGTCGACATGACCGTACGGCTGCTGTCGGTGCGCGTCCTGGACGCCGCCCACGCCCCCGACTGGCCGACCCTGCTCAGCGCGTCCGGCGCCGACGAGGCGTACGCGCGCGTGTACGGCGGTTTCGGCGACACCCCGCGGGTGGCCGAATTTCTCCTCCTCGACCGGCAGTTCCCGCGCTCCGCGCTGCACGCCCTGACGACGGCCGAGGACTGCCTGAGCGCGCTCGGCCGCCCCCGCCAGGACCCCGCCCGCCGTCCGATCGGCCGGCTGCGCACCCGTCTCGAATACCTGGACTCACCGGCCCTGGAGGAGCAGCTGCCGGTGCTGCTGCGCGACCTCCAGACCGCCTGCATGGCCTCCGCCGAGGCGGTGGCGGAGCTGTTCTTCCCGTACCAGGGGCCCGTCGAGTGGGCCCAGGAAGGAGCCTGAGATGACCCGTCGGCTCCGCATCCGCCACACCACCAGCGTGTCCTACGCCCAGGCCGCGGTCTCCTCGCACAACGAGGTCCGCATGACGCCGCTCACCCTGCCCGGCCAGACGACGCTCGACTCACGGGTGACGATCAGCCCGGCCGCCACCACGTGGTCGTACTGGGACTACTGGGGCACCCAGGTGACCGCGTTCGAGCTGATGGACCCGCACGCGGACCTCACCATCACCGCCTCCAGCCTGGTGGAGACCACCCCGCCGGACGAACTCCCGGCCGCGCTCCCCTGGCCGGACGTGACCGCGCGGACCGCCAACTCCCGCCTGCTGGAGTTCGCGCACCCGACGCCCCGTACGACGGTGCCGCCGAAGCTGCTGAAGAAGGCCCGCAAGGCGGCGGCGGGCCTCGACCCGCACGGGGCGGCGACCGCCGTGTCCGCCCTGGTCGCCGACCGGGTGACCTACCTGCCCGGCGTCACCACCGTGAACACCTCGGCCGCCGAGGCCTGGGAGCAGGGCGCGGGCGTCTGCCAGGACCTCGCCCACCTCACCCTCGGCCTCCTGCGCGGCCTGGGCCTGCCCACCCGGTACGTCTCCGGCTACCTCCACCCCGAGCGCGAGGCCGAACTGCACCGCCCGGTGGCCGGCCAGAGCCACGCCTGGGTCGAGTACTGGGCGGGCGACTGGTACGGCTACGACCCCACCAACCGCACCCGCGCCGACGAGTCCCACGTGGTGGTCGGCCGGGGCCGCGACTACGACGACGTCACCCCGCACAAGGGCATCTACCGGGGCGTGGCGGGCGGCCCGCCCGAGGTGACCGTGGAGTTCACCCGGGTGGCGTGAACGCGGCACAGGGGCACTCAAGGGCTCGCAGGGGGCCGCTCGGCCTGTGCGCGAGGTCCAGGACCCCGCGCACAGGGCCGTGACCGACGTGGCGGACGGCGTCGCCGTCCGCGCCGGCTCGCTCTCCGGTCAGTTCAGCTTGAGGGCCTGGCAGGCGGCGGCGTACTTGGCGGTGCAGATGTCGGACGCCTTGTAGATGCCGTCCGCGATCACGGTGTCCTTGATGTTCGTCTTCGTCAGCGCCACCACGGTCACCAGCTGGGCCGGGATCTTCTTGTCGGTGGGGCTGTCGACCTTGTCGCGGGTCAGGGCGTCGAACTCGATGTTGCGGCCCTGGACCTTGGCGACGGCCATCTCCGCGGCCGCCTCCGCCATCTGCGGGTAGGGCTTGTACACGCTCATGTACTGCTCGCCGCTGATGATCCGCTGCACCGCGGGCAGCTCCGCGTCCTGGCCGGTGATCGGCGGCAGTTCCTCGACGCCCGCGGCACGCAGGGCCTTGATGATGCCGCCGGCCATGGCGTCGTTGGCGGAGTAGACACCGGCGATGTCGCCCTTGCCGATCTCCTCGATCGCCTTGGTCATGTTCGCCTGGGCGACCTCCGGGCTCCAGTCCGTGGTGTCGAAGGACTCGGAGATCGTCACCCGGCCGCTCAGCTCCGACATCGCGCCGTCCTTGAACTGCTTGGCGTTCGGGTCGGTGAGCGAGCCGTTCATCATGACGATCTTGTCGGCGGTGCTGGCGCCGTCCAGAGCCTCCACCAGCGTGCGGCCCTGCACCTCGCCGACCAGCTCGTTGTCGAAGGAGACGTACGCGTCGATCGGGCCCTCGGCCAGCCGGTCGTAGGCGATGACCGGGATACCGGCGTCCTTGGCCTTCTTCACGGTGTCCGCGATGGCGTGCGAGTCGACGGCGTCGAGCAGGATGATGTCGACCTTCTCGTCGATCATCCGCTCCATCTGGGTCACCTGCGTCGCGTTCTTCGCGTCCGCGTTGGCGTACTCGGTCTTGCCCTTGTTGCCGGTGAGGGAAGCGACCTTCGCCTTGATGATGGGGTAGTCGAACTCCTCGTAACGGGTGTTCGTCTTCTCCGGCATCAGCACGCCGACGGTGATGTCGTTGCTCTTCGTCGGCGTCGCTTCACCGCTGTCCTCCGTCGCGCTCAGCATCCCGCATCCGGCGAGCGAGAGGGACATCGTGGAGGCGGCCACGGCTATGGCGATACGACGCATTCGAGGGCTCACTTCAGGTGCGTTTCCGGACATGGGTGCGACATGTTGACCCAGGTGGCTCAAAAGCCAACGCGGCGGCGCCCATCGACGTCAAGGCGTACTACTTAACGAAGTGACAACATCACCCTCCGCTTAGCACGTGAAGACACATGGAGACGAGACGGAAACCTCTCCAAACACCCTTTACCGACCCTCCACGCGGGTGAGTTCACGAGCCCTCGCGCGAAGGGTCGTGGCGGCTACGCGAAAAGGGCCCGGAGGATCGACCTCGGGGCCCTTCACCTGCCGCACTCGCGCTCGCGTCGTCAGTCCGAGGACTGCTGCCGCTTCGGCCGCCACACCACCAGCGCGCTGGTCTGCTGGACCTCCTGATACGGCACCAGGTCGCGCCGGTAGGACGCGTGCACGGCTGCCTCGCGCTGCTGCATGGCCGCCGCCGCGCCGTCCAGCGCCGACTCCAGCTCCGCTATCCGGGACTGGAGGGCCAGGACCTGGTTCTCCAGCTCGATGATCCGCTTGATGCCCGCCAGGTTGATGCCCTCGTCCTGCGACAACTGCTGGACGGCACGCAGCAGTTCGATGTCGCGGGCGGAGTAACGGCGGCCCCGGCCGGCGGTGCGGTCCGGGGACACCAGGCCCAGACGGTCGTACTGACGCAGGGTCTGCGGGTGCAGGCCGGAGAGCTGGGCCGCCACCGAGATGACGTAGACCGGGGTCTCCTCGGTCAGTTCATACGGATTGCGCCGACGGCCGTCCATCACTCTCAAGCTCCCTTCGCTGCCTCGAACAGCTCTGCCCGCGGGTCCTCGTCCGCGGTCGCCTCGCGATACGCCTCCAGTGCGTCACGAGCCTTCCCCGACAGGTCCTTGGGAACACTTACCTCGACGGTGACCAGCAGATCGCCACGGGTGCCGTCCTTGCGGACCGCGCCCTTGCCGCGCGCCCTCATGGTGCGCCCGTTGGGCGTACCGGGCGGCAGCTTCAGCGTGAGGGACGGGCCGCCCAGCGTGGGCACCCTGATCTCTCCGCCGAGGGCGGCCTCCGTGAACGTCACCGGCACGGTCACCGTGAGGTTGTCGTCCTTGCGGCCGAAGACCGGGTGCTTGTCGACATGGACGAGCACATACAGATCGCCGGCCGGACCCCCGCGCTCACCGGGCGCCCCCTTGCCGCGCAGCCGGATGCGCTGCCCGTCGGTGACGCCCGCCGGGATGCGGACCTGCATGGTGCGGGAGGACTTGGCGCGGCCACTGCCCTTGCACTCCATGCAGGGGTGCTCGGCGATCAGACCCCGGCCCTTGCAGTCCGGGCAGGGGTCGGTCAGCGAGAACCCGCCGCCCGTGCCCCGCGCCACCTGGCCGGTGCCGACGCAGGTCGGGCACACGCGCGGCGTGCCGTTCTTGTCGCCGGTGCCGGAGCAGGCCTTGCACGGGGACTGGGAGGACATGCGCAGCGGGACCGTCGCGCCCTCGATGGCTTCCGTGAAGGTGAGGGTGACCTCGGTGTCGATGTCCTGGCCGCGCCGGGGCTGGGTACGGGTTCCCGTGCCCGCGCCGCCGCGGTTGAACAGCCCGCCGAAGACATCGCCGAGTCCGCCGCCGAAACCGCCGGCCTGACCGCCACCGCCGCCCTGGGCACCCCCGAAGAGGTCGCCCAGGTCGAAGTTGAAGGAGCCTCCGCCCGCGCCCGGCCCCGGACGGAAGCCGCCGTTGCCGAAGAGGGCGCGTGCCTCGTCGTACTCCTTGCGCTTCTTGGGGTCGCCGAGGATGTCGTTCGCCTCGGAGATCTCCTTGAAGCGCTCCTCGGCCTTGGCGTTGCCCGTGTTGGCGTCCGGGTGGAACTCGCGGGCGAGCTTGCGGTACGCCTTCTTGATCTCGGCCTCGGTGGCGTCCTTGGGGACGCCGAGGACCTTGTAGTAGTCCTTCTCGATGAAGTCCTTCGTGCTCATCCTCGACGTCCCTCCTTCCCCATCGGACTCATCCGCTCAAGCTCAGCCCTCGTCCGGGCCACCGCTCTCCTTGTCGTCGCCGGCCTCCGCCTCGTCGGCCTTGACGGCCTGCGCGCCGGGCTGGGGCTCGGCGACGGCCACGCGCGCGGGGCGAATGGTGCGCTCGCCGATCCGGTACCCGGGCTGCAGGATGGCCACGCACGTCGTCTCGGTGACGTCCGGCGCGTAGCTGTGCATCAGCGCCTCGTGGATCGTCGGGTCGAAGGGCTCGCCCTCCTTGCCGAACTGCTGCAGGCCCATCTTGGCCGCCACGGTCTCCAGCGACTCGGCGACGGACTTGAACCCGCCGACGAGTTCGCCGTGTTCCCGCGCGCGGCCGATGTCGTCGAGCACGGGCAGGAGTTCGGTCAGGAGGTTCGCGACGGCGATCTCCTTGACCGCGATCCGGTCCCGCTCGACCCGGCGGCGGTAGTTCTGGAACTCGGCCTGGAGCCGCTGGAGGTCCGCCGTGCGCTCGTCGAGCGCCTTGCGGGCCTGGTCCAGCTGGGCCACCAGTGCCGCTGTCTGGTTCGCGTCCCCGGCCGGGGCCGACTCCTCCGCCGCAGCGGCGGAGTCGGCCTTCGGCTCGGCGTCTTCAGGGGTGGCGCCGGAGGGGACGTCGGGCTTCTCCTCGAAGCCCGGAGTCTCCTCGGTCACGCGGCACCGTCCTTGCGCTCGTCGTCCACGATCTCGGCGTCCACGACGTCGTCGTCGGCCTTGGCACCGGCGCCCGGAGCCTCGCCGCCGGCGGCCTGACCGGCCTGGGCGTCGGCGTACATGGCCTGGCCCAGCTTCTGGGAGACGGCCGCGACCTTCTCGGTGGCGGTGCGGATCTCGGCGGTGTCCTCGCCCTTGAGCGATTCCTTCAGCTCGGCGATCGCGGACTCGACCTCGGTCTTGATCTCGCCCGGGACCTTGTCCTCGTTGTCCTTGAGGAACTTCTCCGTCTGGTAGACGAGCTGCTCGCCCTGGTTGCGGGCCTCGGCGGCCTCGCGGCGGGCGTGGTCCTCCTCCGCGTACTTCTCGGCCTCCTGGCGCATGCGGTCGACCTCGTCCTTCGGCAGCGAGGAGCCGCCGGTGACGGTCATCTTCTGCTCCTTGCCGGTGCCGAGGTCCTTGGCCGTGACGTGCATGATGCCGTTGGCGTCGATGTCGAAGGCGACCTCGATCTGCGGGACACCGCGCGGGGCCGGCGGCAGACCGGTCAGCTCGAACATCCCGAGCTTCTTGTTGTACGCCGCGATCTCGCGCTCGCCCTGGTAGACCTGGATCTGCACGGAGGGCTGGTTGTCCTCGGCGGTGGTGAAGATCTCGGACCGCTTGGTCGGGATCGTCGTGTTCCGCTCGATGAGCTTGGTCATGATGCCGCCCTTGGTCTCGATGCCCAGGGACAGCGGGGT
>NZ_MUBA01000286.1 GCF_002154575.1 Streptomyces bobili | reverse complement strand
CCGGCACAGGGCGGCGCCCGCGACCCCGGCGAGATGGGGCCGCCGCTCGGTCCAGTCGAGGCAGGCGCGGGCCAGCGGACGGCGGCCCGCGCGGTCCAGGGAGATGCCGGCGCCGGCGAACCAGTCGAGTCCCGCGCCCGTGAGCGCGAACCCGGTGTCCTGGACGAGCAGCCCGCGCGCGGTGAGGGCGTCGGTGACGGCGATGCCGAGCCGCCCGGCGAGATGGTCGTAGCAGGTCCGCCCGCGTGCCATCGCGGACCCGGCGCTCGACTCCCGCAGGTTCTGGGGCGGTACCGCCCCGGCGGGGGCGATCTGGGCGGTCAGGTCCTCCACGAGCTGGGCGATCCGCGCGTCGGCGAGCCGCACGTACCGGTGGCGGCCCTGCCGTTCCTCGGCGAGCATCCCGCCGGCGACGAGCTTGCCGAGGTGCTCGCTCAGCGTCGAGGCGGCGACTCCCGCGTGCCGGGCCAGCTCGCCCGCGGTCCAGGCCCGGCCGTCGAGCAGGGCCAGCAGACACGCGGCGCGTGTCTCGTCGGCGAGCAGAGCGGCCAGCCGGGCCAGCTGCGGGGCGCGGGGATCCCTCGTGGTCATGGTCCCCAGGATGGGACACGGACGGTTCGGCGGGCGCCGAAGTGTCCGCGCCCGGATCGCACCTCGTCCTTCAGGCCGTGCGCCCCAGCCGCTCGTACTGCTGCGTCAGCCCGTCCAGCAGCGCCGCGAGGCCCGTCTCGAAGGCCCGCTCGTCGACCTTCTCCTGCTGGTCGGCGAGCAGATGGGCCTGGCCGAGGTGCGGGTAGTCGGCCGGGTCGTAGGCGCTGCGGTCGTCCACGAAACCGCCGGCGAAGGAGCCGAGCGCGGAGCCCATGATGAAGTACCGCATCAGCGCGCCGATCGAGGTGGCCTGCGCGGGCGGCCAGCCCGCCTCGACCATCGCGCCGTAGACCGCGTCGGCGAGCCGCAGCGCGGCCGGGCGGCGGCCGGGGCCGCGGGAGAGGACCGGGACGATGTTCGGATGGTCGCGCAGGGCGGTCCGGTAGGAGACCGCCCAGTCGTGCAGCGCCGTCCGCCACGGCCGGCCGTCCTCGAACATCGACAGGTCGACCTGGGCGCTCACCGAGTCGGCGACCGCCTCCAGGATCTCGTCCTTGGTGCGGAAGTGGTTGTAGAGCGAGGGCCCGCTGACCCCGAGTTCGGCGGCGAGCCGCCGGGTGGAGAGCGCCGCGAGGCCTTCCGTGTCCACGAGCGCGCGAGCCGTCGCGACGATGCGGTCGATGCTCAGCAAGGGCTTGCGCGGTCGGGCCATGGCGCACATAGTAGGGCTGCGAACAACAAACTAGCAGTGCTAATTTAAATCTCGATCACATTCTCTGTGGGGTGACGCGCCATGCATCTGGGGCTCAGCGAGGAGCAGGAAGCCGTACGCCGGCTCGCCCGGGACTTCGTCGACCGGGAGATCACCCCCCACGCCGTCGCCTGGGACCGAGCCGAGGAGGTCGACCGGTCCGTCGTGAAGAAGCTCGGCGAGGTCGGCTTCCTGGGCCTGACGATCGACGAGGAGTACGGCGGCTCCGGCGGCGACCATCTCGCGTACTGCCTGGTCACCGAGGAGCTGGGCCGCGGCGACTCCTCCGTGCGCGGCATCGTCTCCGTCTCCCTCGGCCTGGTCGCCAAGACGATCGCGGCCTGGGGCGACGAGGAGCAGAAGCGGCGCTGGCTGCCGGGGCTGACCTCCGGCGCGTCCCTCGGCTGCTTCGGCCTCACCGAGCCCGGCACCGGCTCCGACGCCGGGAACCTCACCACCCGCGCGGTCCGCGACGGCGACAGCTACGTCATCAGCGGCACGAAGATGTTCATCACCAACGGCACCTGGGCCGACGTCGTGCTGCTGTTCGCCCGCTCCACGGACGCCCCCGGCCACAAGGGCGTCTCCGCCTTCCTCGTCCCCACCGACACCCCTGGCCTGACCCGGCGCACACTCCACGGCAAGCTCGGCCTGCGCGGCCAGGCCACCGCCGAACTGGTCCTGGACGACGTCCGGGTGCCCGCGTCCGCACTGCTCGGCCCGGAGGGCAAGGGGTTCTCCGTCGCGATGTCCGCCCTGGCCAAGGGCCGGATGTCGGTCGCCGCGGGCTGCGTCGGCATAGCCCAGGCCGCCCTGGACGCGGCCGTGCGGTACGCGGGGGAGCGCGAGCAGTTCGGCAGGACCATCGCCCACCACCAGCTCGTCCAGGAACTGATCAGCGACATCGCGGTCGACGTGGACGCGGCCCGTCTGCTGACCTGGCGGGTCGCGGACCTCGTCGACCGCGGGCTGCCCTTCACCGTCGAGTCCTCCAAGGCCAAGCTCTTCGCCTCCGAGGCGGCCGTCCGCGCCGCCAACAACGCCCTCCAGGTCTACGGCGGCTACGGCTACATCGACGAGTACCCGGCGGGCAAGCTGTTGCGTGACGCCCGCGTGATGACCCTGTACGAGGGCACGAGCCAGATCCAGAAACTGGTCATCGGGCGGGCGCTCACGGGGGTCTCGGCGTTCTGAGTACGTTCTGAGTAGCCGGACGGATGTGGCACGGCCTCACCTGGCGGACGCTTCTCCCATGAGTGAGACACCGGTCAAGCAGAACACCGCCGCCTTCTACGGCCAGGCGGTCGCGTCTTTCGCCGTCGCCATGGCCGCGACCGCCATCGGCATCTACCGGCTGGACGCCGACTCCTGGGTGCGCGCCTTCCTCGGCATCGCCGTCCTCTACCTCGTCACCTCGGCCTTCACCCTGGCCAAGGTGATCAGGGACCGGCAGGACGCCACGGCCCGCGTGTACAACCCCTTCGAAAAGCTCTGAGCCGTCGCCCAGCGGGCACTCTAAGCGAGCGCTCACCTTCGGCGGTATGGTGGTGCTCCGGGTACCGAGAGGGGCGAACGAGCGATGAGTACGGCGCAGGACACGGCCGGCGGCGAGACCGAGCCGTGGGAAGGGGTCACCCCTGACGCGGCCCGGCGACTGCTCGTCGCCGCCGTGGAGGCCTTCGCCGAGCGCGGCTACCACGCGACGACGACCCGTGACATCGCGGGCCGCGCGGGGATGAGCCCGGCAGCGCTCTACATCCACTACAAGACCAAGGAAGAGCTGCTCCACCGCATCAGCCGGATCGGCCACGACCGTGCACTGGACATCCTGCGCACAGCCGCGCGCACCGAGGGCAGCGCGACGGACCGGCTCGCGGAGGCCGTCAGCTCCTTTGTCCGCTGGCACGCGGGCCGGCGCACCACCGCGCGGGTCGTCCAGTACGAACTGGACGCCCTCGGACCCGAAGCCCGCGCCGAGATCCTCGCGCTGCGCCGCCAGGTCGACGGCGAGGTGCGCGGGATCATCGAGGAGGGCGTGGCGAGCGGCGAGTTCGACGTCATCGACGTGCACGGGACGACGCTCGCGGTGCTGTCCCTGTGCATCGACGTGGCCCGCTGGTTCAACGTGGACGGCCCGCGCACCCCCGACGAGGTCGGCGCGCTGTACGCCGACCTCGTGCTGCGGATGGTGGGCGCGGCGAAGCAGGCGGACTAGCCGTGCCGCGGCCTCGCGCTCAGAGGTAGTAGCGGGACACCGACTCCGCCACGCACACCGGCTTGTCCCCGCCCTCGCGCTCCACGGTGAACGCCACGGTGACCTGGACGCCGCCGGGGACGTCGTCGACGCCGGAGATGGCAGCGGTGGCGCGCAGCCGCGAGCCGACCGGGACGGGCGCGGGGAAACGGACCTTGTTCGAGCCGTAGTTGACGCCCATCTTCACGCCCTCGACCGCAATCAGCTGAGGGCCGAACAGGGGCAGCAGCGACAGGGTCAGATAGCCGTGCGCGATGGTGGTCCCGAACGGGCCCGAGGCCGCGCGCTCCGGATCGACGTGGATCCACTGGTGGTCCCCGGTGGCCTCCGCGAAGAGGTCGATCCGCTTCTGGTCGACCTCCAGCCAGTCGGTGTACCCCAGATGCTCGCCCACCGCCGCCTTCAGCTCGTCGGGGGACGTGAAGATCCTCGGCTCTGCCATGTCTGCGGCCTCTCTCGCGCTCACGGAATGTCTAAGCGACTGCTTAGCATGGTCGGTGCGGGAGGTCATGTCAACGGACCGGGGTCCGGCGCGATGGGTAGGCTGCGGCGGGTGCCGAAGATTCCAGAGACGATCCACGAACTCACCGTCGGCCAGGTTGCCGCCCGCAGCGGTGCCGCCGTCTCCGCCCTGCACTTCTACGAGTCCAAGGGCCTGATCAGCAGTCGACGCACGGTCGGCAACCAGCGCCGCTACACCCGTGACACGCTTCGCCGGGTCGCCTTCGTCCGCGCCGCGCAGCGCGTGGGCATCCCACTGGCCACCATCCGCGAGGCCCTCGCGGAACTCCCCGAGGAGCGCACCCCGAACCGTGAGGACTGGGCCCGCCTCTCGGAGACCTGGCGCGTCGAACTCGACGAACGCATCAAGCAGCTCAACCGCCTGCGCGACCACCTCACCGACTGCATCGGCTGCGGCTGCCTCTCCCTCGACTCCTGCATCCTCTCCAATCCGAACGACACCTCGGGCGACCGGATCACAGGCTCCCGCCTCCTGCCGGAACGAAAGCCCGGTCCGACCCCGGCCCCGGCCCCGGAGAGGGACCGCTGCGGCTGACCTGACGCGGGCCGGCCGGCCCTGCGGACAGCCGAGGCCTCTCACTCGTACTCCGTCCCACCCTTCCGCGTCAGATATGCCGCACTCACCGCCTTGGCGATGGCCCGCCCCCCGGTCACCGGGCTGTACCGCTCCACGGCCGGGCGTATCACCACCCCCTCCCGCAGATGCAGTCCCCGTCCCGACACCGTCTCCCGCCCGGCGGCCAGCTCCAGCACCCGCGCGCTGTCGTACGGCCCCTCGAACAGCCGCGGCACCAACGGCAGTTCGTCCCCCAGCACGGACCCCGCGTCCAGCCACCGCACCGCACCCCCGATCTCCGCGGACACGTCGAACACCGCGTACCCGAGGGTGTCCCGGCGCCCGTCGGCGCCGTACGTCAGGTCCTGCACCCCCGCGCCGTACACCTCGCCGAAGATGCCGATCCGCCGCGCGCCCAGCCGCTCGGCGAGACGGGCGGCCGTCTCGGGGACGCCGTGGCCGCGGACGGCACGCCAGTACAGGTTGCGCTCGTCCTCCTTCAGCGCCAGCGACTTCGCGCCGAAGCCCTTGGAGGAGACGTACACCCGCCCCTCGTCGGCGACGTACGTCATCAGGCACGCCGAACCGTGCAGCTTCTCGGTGAGGACCACCGGCTCGCCGGCCGTGAAGATGTCCGGATAGCGCTGGATGTTCTCGATGTCGACCCAGGGCAGCAGATCCGGCGCGGGCTCCACGTCGCCGCTCATCGTGGGCGGGATCGGCGGCACCCATTTGACGATGCCCAGCCGCTCCGCGAAGTCGGTCCCCTCCTTCACGGCCCGCGCGAGATCGACGTCCGCCAGCGCCTTCGGCCGGCACACGATGCCCTGCGACAGCTCGCCGCGCAGCCGTACCGCCTTGACCCGGTCCGCGTTGCCGCCCGCCAGGCGTCCGGTGAGCCCCAGCTCCTCGATCAGTCCGGCCGGCAGCACGGACTGTTCCGGGATGTACACGGCCGCCTCGCCCGTGCGGTAGGCGCCCTTGGCGACGACGGCCCGGTACAGGCCGACCTGGGCCAGTTCGAGGGCGTCGGCGTCCGGATGCTCGTGGACGGTCAGCACTTCGGCGGTGACGCGCAGCGTCGACATGGGCTCCTCCAGCGGGATCAGGGATGTCTCATCGCCCCCAACTCTCCCCGCGGGAAAGGGCTGGAGCGACCGAATTGCCGCTGGTAACGTCGCTCCCTTCGGCCTGCGGCGACGCCGCGCGCGGAGTCCCGACGGGACGAACTCCCTTGCGCAGCCCCGCCCTACGACCAACGCTGGGCGCACCCGTACGGGTACGGCCGCCCCTCCGCCACCGGCTGAGGGTGGGGCGGAACGGTATGGGACAGGGGGTGCGGCATCCCCGGCGCACCCCCGCCGTTCACTCGGACCCCGTGCGGGATCAGGCCGACACGAGCAGCCGTCCGCGCCTGGCGTACGCCAGGGCCTCGGGCGTGAGCACGGGGCGCGGGACGAGTATTCCGCAGTCCGTGCAGACCGGACCGGCCGACGGGTCGTGGTCCAGGTCGTACCTCCACAGGAGCCGTTCGCCGCCGCACACCGGGCAGCCGCAGCCCGGTGCGCGCTCCAGTGCGGCGATCAGCCGGCGCAGCACCTCGGCCAGCGGTTCACGGGGGTGGACCCGTGGGTCGTCGCACCAGGCGACGCCGAAGCCGCCCCAGGTCATCCGGTGCCAGTCGTCCACGCTGCCCGGCCGGCGCAGCCCGTCGTGCTTCTCCTTCCTGCGGCGGTCGGCGAACTCGACCTCGTAGGCCAGCCATACCGCCCGCGCCGCCTCCAGCTCGTCCAGTGCGGCCACGAGCCGCGCCGGATCGGGGGAGCGGTCCTCGGGACCGAACCCGGCACGGTCGCACAGATGGTCCCAGGTCGCCCTGTGCCCGTAGGGGGCGAATCGCTCAAGGCACTTGCGGAGTGAGTAGCGCCGCAGTGCCAGATCGCACCGCGGGTCGCGCACCTGTCTCGCCAGACTCCGGAAACCGGCCATCGCCTTGCACCTCCGTCACATCTGCACCTGTACTTCGGTCACTTCGGCGTCGTCGTACGGACGTCGCCGAATAGACGTATCGACACACGATTCGGCTCCCTTCCGGTCCATCCGTTTTCCGATGCCGCACATAAGCCGGACGAGGCGACCCCAAAAAGTGACGCATGTTCATCTTCAATTCCGGGGATACCGGCGGTAACCTCTCCGCCACCCCCCTCGCTAGGAGTTGCCGATGTCACGGCGAACCTCCCGCACCGCACTCGACACACTGAGAACTCCCGGCCGAATCCCCGGGTTCCTGAAGACCGCATCCATATGCGCCCTGATTGCCGGACTTTTGTCGCCTCTTTCCCAGACGGCGGCAGCGGCCGAGGTCACCGCCGCCAACGACTACTGCGGCAACCAGTGTTCCGACATCCTGCCGCCCGGCCAGAACGGCAACGCCACGCTGGCCCAGATCCTGCTGAACCAGGCTTTCGGCACCCAGCCGGCGCACGCCGCCGACCAGCTCGGCCCCTACGCCAACCTGGCCAAGGGCCACACGACGCTCACCAACGCCACGATCAACACGTTCTTCAACGACGCGTCCTTCGGAGTTCCCGCCGATCAAGTCGCCTCCACCGTCAAGCCCGCCGGCCGCGGTGACGTCACGATCGTCCGCGACAAGAAGACGGGCGTACCGCACATCACCGGTACCACCAGATACGGCACCGAGTTCGGCGCCGGTTATGCGGCCGCCGAGGACCGCCTGTGGCTCATGGACGTCTTCCGGCACGTCGGCCGGGGCCAGCTCACCTCCTTTGCGGGCGGCGATCCCTCCAACCAGGGCCTGGAGCAGCAGTTCTGGCGCCACGCCCCCTATACGGAGGCCGACCTCCAGGCCCAGATCGACAACGCGATCGCCACCAACGGCGCCCGGGGCCGGCAGGCCCTGGCCGACGCCAACGCCTATCTCGCCGGCATCAACGCCTATATCGACGCCTCCGACAGTGGCCGCTACTTCCCCGGTGAATACGTCCTCACGGGCCACAAGGACTCAATCACCAACGCGGGCAGCATCGCCCACTTCAAGATCACCGACCTGGTGGCGCTCGGATCGGTCATCGGCGCCCTCTTCGGCTCGGGCGGCGGCGGGGAGGTCAACAACGCCCTGTCGCTGCTCGCCGCACAGGAGAAGTACGGCGCCGAACAGGGCACCGCGGTCTGGGAGTCCTTCCGCGAGCGCAACGACCCCGAGGCCGTCATGACCCTCCACGACGGCAAGAGCTTCCCCTACGCCGTCCGGCCCGACGACCCGCAGGGCGAGGCCCTGCCCGACCCCGGCTCGGTCGTCGCCGAACCGCTCGTGTACGACCGTACGGGCAGCGCCGTCGGCACCAGTGCCACCGGCGCCTCGACCACGGCCGCGCGGACCGCCGTCAGCTCCGCCCGGCGTGGCATGTCCAACGCCCTCGTGGTGAGCGGCGACCACACGGCCAGCGGCCACCCGGTCGCCGTCTTCGGCCCGCAGACCGGCTACTTCGCCCCGCAGCTCCTGCTGCTCCAGGAACTCCAGGGCCCCGGCATCAGCGCCCGCGGCGCCTCCTTCGCGGGCCTCAGCATGTACGTCGAACTGGGCCGGGGCCAGGACTACGCGTGGAGCGCCACCACTTCCGGCCAGGACATCATCGACACCTACGCCGTCGAGCTGTGCCAGGACGACGTCCACTACCTGTACCGCGGCACCTGCACGCCCATGGAGAAGGTCGAGCAGAAGAACGCCTGGAAACCGACCACGGCCGACGGCACCGCGGCCGGTTCGTACACGATGCGCGCCTGGCGCACCAAGTACGGCCCCGTCGAGTACCGCGCGACCGTCGGCGGCAAGAAGGTCGCCTACACCACCCTGCGTTCGTCTTTCCTGCACGAGGCCGACTCCATCATCGGCTTCCAGATGCTGAACGACCCCGACCACGTCAAGGGACCGGAGTCCTTCCAGAGCGCGGTGCAGCACATCAACTACACCTTCAACTGGTTCTACGCCGACTCCGAGCACACCGCCTACTACAACAGCGGCGACAACCCGGTCCGGGCCGGCGGAGTCGACGCCGAGTTCCCGGTCTGGGCGCAGCCGGCGTACGAGTGGCGGAACTGGGACCCGACGACCAACACGGCCGCGTACACGCCCGCTTCGCAGCACCCCAACTCCATCGACCAGGACTACTACATCTCCTGGAACAACAAGCAGGCCAAGGACTACGCGACCGCGCCGTGGGGCAACGGCTCGGTGCACCGCGGCAACCTGCTGGAGGACCGGGTGAAGAAGCTGGTCCAGGCCGGCGGTGTCACCAGGGCGTCGCTGACGAAGGCGATGGCGGATGCCGCCCTCGCCGATCTGCGGGCCCAGGACGTCCTGCCGGACCTGCTGAAGGTGGTCAACAGCTCCCCGGTCACCGACACCACGGCCTCGGCCGCGGTCGCCAAACTCCAGACCTGGCTGGCGGCGGGCGGCCGACGCACGGAGACCACGGCCGGTTCGAAGACGTACGCCGACGCGGACGCCGTCCGCATCCTCGACGCCTGGTGGCCGCTGCTGGTGAAGGCGGAGTTCGAACCCGGCCTCGGGACCGCGCTGTACACCGCCATGACGAACAACCTGCCCATCGACGAGACCCCGTCGGCCGCGCACGGCCCGACCGGCGCACACGCCGGCAGCGCCTTCCAGTACGGCTGGTGGAGCTATGTCGACAAGGACATCCGGGCGGTGCTCGGTGAGCCGGTACAGGGCGCGCTGGGCCGCAAGTACTGCGGCGGAGGCGCTCTCAGCGCCTGCCGCGACCTCCTCCTGACCACTCTGAAGGAGGCGGCCGGCCGGACCGCGGCCCAGGTCTACCCCGGCGACACCCTGTGCGCGGCGGGCAACCAGTGGTGCGCGGACTCGATCGTCCAGCGCACCCTGGGCGGCATCAAGCACGGCAACATCAGTTGGCAGAACCGGCCCACCTACCAGCAGGTGGTCGAGTTCACCTCGCACCGGTAGCCGGTAGCCGGTGGCCGGTGGCCGGTTGACGGGCGGGCCGTGGCCTCAGCGGATGCGGCCCGCCGCCAGCACGACCCGCGCCAGTTCGGGGTGCACGATGTCGCTGTGCGCCCCGGACGGCGGGCCGCCGCGCCGGACCACGGCCGCCGCGTCCACGTTCACACAGCCCGACACCGGCAGCGGAGCCGACAGCGCCTCGGTGAGCGTGCACGCGCGCGTGCCCGGCACCGCCCGCACACCGTCGAAGCCCATCGCCCCCCACTTGGCGCCCAGGAGCTTGCCCACGAGCGGCTCCCCGACCGCCCCGCGCGCGTCGCCCGCCATCCGGGAGGCCAGCGGATACACCGTGCCGAGCGCCGTGTCGTGCCGCGAGTGACAGCACACCAGCGGACCGTCGATGCGGTGCTGCTGCCCCTGGAGCGCACCGCCCGCGCGCGGGTCGTGCGGCAGCCGCGCCGCGAACGCGTAGTGCGAGAAGGCCCCCTGGAGCAGCGTCACGGACTTGACCGCACGCACCCCCTCGGGCAGGCCGCGCAGCGCGAACGACACCAGCCGCCCGCCGAAACTGTGCCCCACCAGATGCACCCGCACCGCAGGCGCCGCGCGGGCCAGCCGCCCGACCAGCGGCCCCAGCCCCCGCTCACCCACCGTCCCCGCGCGCCGCTTCATCGCGTAGTACGTCGCCTGGCGCAGCAGCTCGTGCGCGCCGTCCCAGGGATTCGGCACCGTGAACCCGGCGGCACCGGACGGCACTTCGAGCCCGGCCAGCGCCCGCGCGAACTCCTCGCAGACCGCCGCCGCGGGGTCGGCGAACATCGCCGGACCGTCCTGCGGCACGCCCTCCACCAGGGTGTCCGCAGCGAACAGCGCCTGCGGCTCCGGCGGTACGGCCTCCACCAGGAGCCGCGCCAGCCGCCCGAACGCCTCCAGCGCGCTCTCCTCGGCAGGCCGCTCCTCCAGCAGCCGCGCGAGCTGTTCGACCACCGTGACCCTGCCCGGAAACGTCTCCCGCAACGCGGTGCGGGTGTCCTTGTCCAGCGCGGGGCGCCGGGCCGACCCGTCCGCGACGGACCGCGGCAGGTCGGGTACCGGCTCGTCGGAGAACCGCATCGACGGCCACACGACACCGACGTACCCGATCCGTGCCGCCGGGGCGAGGCGGGGGAAGGGGGCGAAGAAACGGCTGTAGAGCGAGGTCGCGCCGGAGCGGTCGCTGTTCCAGCCGTGCGCGAACACGATCAGATCGCGCACCCCGCGCTCGGCGACCCCGGCCAGCAACCGGTTGCGCTGTCGGCCGTCGACGTCTCCGTCGGCGTCGAAGGTCACCTCCCAGTAGGGAGTCACACTCATCGCCGGATCCGCCATGAAAGCCCCCTCACCCCGCAGCCGTGCGCCAGGTGGGCGCATCGTCCTGCGAACGGCGGGAGTTGGCCAGACGTCACGGCCCACCGGCTCAACCGGTACCGGGGCTCACCGGTACAGCAGATACTCCCGCCGCACCCGCCGGAACGCGGCCAGCTCCTCCTGCCAGCCCGCCACGACCTCGTCGGCCTCCGCCCCCCTGTCGATCGCCGTACGCACCCACGTCGAGCCCGTGAGCTTGTCGATCCAGTGGTCCGCACGCCAGCCGAAGCCGCTCCAGACCTTCCTCGCGGTCACCAGGAGGGCGATGCCGGTGCGGACCGGGTCGAAGGCGTCCCGGTCGGCCACGTGGATCTGCACCCCGCCGACCGTCCTCCCCTGGAACTTGGAGAAGGACGGCGTGAAATACGCCTCCCGGAAACGCACACCGGGCAGCCCGAGGGCGTTCACGGCCTCCGCCCACCGCCCGTCGACGCCCTCCGCGCCGAGGAGTTCGAACGGGCGGGTCGTGCCCCGGCCCTCCGACAGGTTCGTCCCCTCGAACAGACAGGTCCCGGCGTACACGAGGGCCGTCTCCGGCGTCGGCATGTTCGGGCTGGCGGGCACCCACGGCAGCCCCGAGGCGTCGTACCAGTCCGCCCGCCGCCACCCGCTCATGAGTACGGTCTCCAGCTCCACCGGCGCGGCCAGGAACTCCGCGTTGAACAGCCGGGCCAGTTCCGCCACCGTCATCCCGTGCGCCTGCGCGATCGGCTCGCGCCCCACGAAGGTCGCGAACTGCGGGTGCAGCACGGGACCCAGCGCCGCCCGCCCGGTCACCGGGTTCGGCCGGTCCAGCACCAGGAACCGCTTCCCGGCCAGCCGCGCCGCCTCCATACAGTCGTACAGCGTCCAGATGTACGTGTAGAAGCGGGCGCCGACGTCCTGGATGTCGAAGACGACCGTGTCGACGCCGGAGGCGGTGAACACGTCCGCGAGCGGTTGTCCGCTCTTGAGGTACGTGTCGTAGACGGGCAGACCGGTCGCCGGATCGTCGTGGCGGCCCTCGGAGCCGCCCGCCTGCGCGGTGCCCCGGAAACCGTGCTCGGGGCCGAACACGGCGACCAGGTCCACCCGGTCGTCGGCGTGCATCACGTCGACGATGTGGCGTACGTCGCGGGTGACGCCGGTGGGGTTGGTGACGATTCCGGTGCGCTCGCCGCTCAGCTGGGCGTAACCGGTTGCCCGGAGGCGCTCGAAGCCGGTCTCCGTGCGGCGGGCCGCGGTGGCCGGGGCCGCCGTCGCCGGCAGAGTGGCGGCTGCCGCCGTTGCCGCGAGCAGGGTTCGTCTGGGCAGATGCATGCCGGCTCCTGGGGTGCGTGGCTGATCGCGCTCCACGGCGGAGCCGCACATCGCATACGGTCCCGCGCCCCTTAACCGTGTTGCGCTTCCCCTTTTCTGAAACATACCGACCGGTTAGTCTGGCGGCCGGGACGCAGGGCTGTGCGCCCGAGCCGGGTCGAAGGAGATCGATGGTGGAAGCCGTTCGAGGTGCGGGAGTCGTCGTCACCGGGGCGGGAGGCGGCATCGGTGCCGCGCTCGCCCGGCGTTTCGCGGCGGAGGGCGCGCGGGTCGTCGTGAACGACCTGGACGCGGACCGGGCGAAGGCCGTGGCCGAGGAGGTCGGCGGGATCGCCGTACCGGGCGACGCCTCCGCGATCATCGACGAGGCCCGTGAGGCACTCGGCGGCACCGTCGACGTCTACTGCGCCAACGCCGGTGTCGCCTCGGGCGGGTCCGAGGCGGTCGGCGAACCGGTGTGGGCGCTGGCCTGGGACGTCAACGTGATGGCCCATGTCCGCGCGGCGGACGCACTACTCCCCGACTGGCTGGAGCGCGGCTCGGGCCGGTTCGTCTCCACCGTCTCCGCCGCCGGACTGCTCACCATGATCGGCGCCGCCCCCTACAGCGTGACCAAGCACGGCGCGTACGCCTTCGCCGAGTGGCTGTCGCTGACGTACCGCCACCGCGGGATCAAGGTCCACGCGATCTGTCCCCAGGGTGTCCGCACCGACATGCTCGACGCCAGCGGCACCGCGGGCGACCTCGTCCTCAAGCCGACCGCGATCGAGCCCGCGGACGTGGCGGACGCCCTCTTCGAGGGGATCGCGCAGGACCGCTTCCTGATCCTGCCGCACCCCGAGGTCGCCGGGTACTACCAGGCACGGGCCGGCGACCCCGAGCGCTGGCTGTCCACCATGAACCACATCCAGCAGAAGTGGGAGGCCGCCGAGTGACCGCCTCCCGCTACGCCGCCAAGCCCTGGCTGGACCTCCTCGACGAAGCCCAGCGCGGCCCGGTCGACCCGGCCACCTCGCTGGTGCACGCCCTGCGCCGGTCTGCCGCCGAGGCCCCGGAGCGCCCCTTCCTCGCCTACTTCGACGGCCGGCTCACCTACCGCGAGGCGGACGAGCTGAGCGACTCGGTCGCCGGGCACCTGGTGGCCCGTGGCCTGGAGCGGGGCGACCGGGTCGCCGTCCTGCTGCAGAACTCCCCGCAGTTCGTGCTCGCCGTGCTCGGCGCGTGGAAGGCGGGCGCGATCGTCGTCCCCGTCAACCCCATGTACAAGGCGGGGGAGGTCGGCCACGTCCTGCGGGACGGCGAGGTGGCCGCGCTGATCTGCGCCGACCGCGCCTGGGAGTCGTATCTGCGCGAGGCGGCGGCCGACTCGCCGGTGCGGATCGTGCTCACCGCGTGCGAGCTGGACTTCCAGACGCGCGGCGACGCGCGCGTGCTCACCTTCGAACGGCTCCCGCAGGCCCTGGACGCCGACGACCTCACCGCCGTCGCCCGCGCCGGGCATCCGGCGCCCGCCGACCGCGACCCGGCCGCCGCCGGCATCGCCCTGATCAGCTACACCTCGGGCACCAGCGGCGCACCCAAGGGCGCCACCAACACGCACGCCAACCTGATGTACAACGCCGAACGGCAGAGCACCGGCCTGCACCTGCCCGAGGGGCCCGTGTACTACGCGCTGGCGCCCCTGTTCCACATCACCGGCATGGTCTGCCAGCTCGGCGCCTGCCTGAACAGCGCGGGCACGCTCGTCCTGACGTACCGCTTCGAGGCGGGCCTCGTCCTGGAGACGTTCGCCGAGCACCGCCCGCACTACACGGTCGGCCCCTCCACGGCGTTCATGGCGCTGGCCGCCCACCCGGACGTCACCCGCGACCACTTCTCCTCCTTCGTGAACATCTCCTCCGGCGGTGCCCCGCTGCCGCCGGCCCTGGTGGAGAAGTTCCGGGCCGGCTTCGGCCCCTACATCCGCAACGGCTACGGCCTCACCGAGTGCAGCGCCCCCTGCGCCTCCGTGCCGCCCCACCGGGAGGCACCCGTGGACCCGGCCTCCGGGACCCTCGCGGTCGGCGTGCCTGGCCCCGACACGGTCGTACGGATCGTCGACGACCGGGGCGAGGAGGTGCCCTTCGGCGAACAGGGCGAGATCCTCGTACGGGGACCCCAGGTGGTCCCCGGCTACTGGCGCCGCCCCGACGCCACCGCCGAGACCTTCCCCGGCGGCGAACTGCGCACCGGCGACATCGGCTTCATGGACGAACAGGGCTGGCTGTACGTCGTCGACCGCAAGAAGGACATGATCAACGCGTCCGGCTTCAAGGTCTGGCCGCGAGAGGTCGAGGACGTGCTGTACACCCACCCGGCGGTGCGCGAGGCAGCCGTCGTCGGGGTGCCCGACGGGTACCGCGGGGAGACGGTGAAGGCGTACATCAGCCTGCGTCCGGGGGCCGACACGGACCCCGATGAACTGGCGGTGTACTGCAAGGAGAGACTGGCCGCCTACAAATATCCGCGGCAGGTGGAGATCCTGCCCGACTTGCCCAAGACGGCGAGTGGGAAGATCCTCCGTCGGGAACTTCGTTCCCGCGCGCAAGACAGCCAGTAAGGCGAACGGAAGGCAGGTGGCGGCAGTGCCCAGGACGACGGACGGTACAGAGGCGCCTGTTCCGCAACGGCTTCTCGCCGCCGCCACCCGGCTCTTCGCGGAGCAGGGCTACGACCGCACCTCGGTCCAGGAGATCGTCGAGGCGGCAGGCGTCACCAAGGGGGCGCTGTACCACTACTTCGGCTCCAAGGACGACCTCCTGCACGAGGTGTACGCGCGCGTGCTGCGCATCCAGCAGGAGCGGCTCGACGCGTTCGCGAACGCCGACGAACCCATCGAGAAGCGCCTCAGGGGCGCGGCGGCCGACGTGGTCGTCACGACGATCGACAACCTCGACGACGCGTCGATCTTCTTCCGCTCGATGCACCACCTCAGTCCCGAGAAGAACAAGCAGGTCCGTGCCGAGCGCCGCCGCTACCACGAACGCTTCCGCGCCCTCATCGAGGAGGGCCAGCAGGAGGGCGTCTTCTCGAAGGCGACCCCGGCCGACCTGATCGTGGACTACCACTTCGGCTCCGTGCACCACCTGTCGACCTGGTACCGCCCCGACGGCCCGATGACCCCGCAGGAGGTCGCCGACCACCTGGCCGACCTGCTGCTGAGGGCGCTGCGCCCATAGCCGCGGCGCGTGGGCGAAGGGGCGGCGGGGGCGAAAACCCCGCCGCCCCTTCCCCCGCTTCACACGTACTTCTTCAGCTCCCGCCGCGCCAGCGACCGCTGGTGCACCTCGTCCGGCCCGTCGGCGATCATCAGCGTCCGCGCCGAGGCGTACAGCTCCGCCAGCGGGAAGTCCTGGCTGACCCCGCCCGCCCCGTGCAGCTGGATCGCCCGGTCCAGGATGTCCACGACCGCCCGCGGAGTCGCGATCTTGATCGACTGGATCTCGGTGTGCGCGCCCCGGTTGCCCACCGTGTCCATCATCCAGGCCGTCTTCAGCACCAGCAGGCGCAGCTGCTCGACCGTCACCCGCGCGTCGGCGATCCAGTTGTGGACCACGCCCTGCTGCGCCAGCGCCTTGCCGAACGCGTCCCGCGACACGGCCCGGCGGCACATCAGCTCGATCGCCCGCTCCGCCATGCCGATCAGCCGCATGCAGTGGTGGATGCGGCCGGGACCGAGCCGGGCCTGGGCGATGGCGAAGCCGCCGCCCTCCTCCCCGATCAGGTTGGTCACCGGCACGCGCGCGTGGTCGAAGACCACCTCGGCGTGGCCGCCGTGCGAGTGGTCCTCGTACCCGAAGACCTTCATCGCCCGCTTGACCGTCACCCCCGGCGTGTCACGGGGCACCAGCACCATGGACTGCTGACGGCGGATGTCGGAGCCGTCCGGGTCCGTCTTGCCCATCACGATGAAGATCGTGCAGTCCGGGTTCATCGCCCCGGAGATGTACCACTTGCGGCCCGTGACGAGGTAGTCGTCGCCGTCCCGCTCGATGAGCGTGGTGATGTTCGTGGCGTCCGAGGAGGCCACCTCCGGCTCGGTCATGGCGAACGCCGAGCGGATCTCCCCCGCAAGCAGCGGCTCCAGCCACTGCTTCTTGTGCTGCTCGCTGCCGAACTGCGAGAGCACCTCCATGTTGCCGGTGTCGGGCGCGGCACAGTTCAGCGCGGTCGGCGCCAGGTGCGGGGAGCGGCCGGTGATCTCGGCCAGCGGCGCGTACTGGAGGTTCGTGAGGCCGGCGCCGTACTCGGCGTCGGGCAGGAAGAGGTTCCACAGGTCCTGGCGGCGGGCCTCGGCCTTCAGCTCCTCCACGACCGCCGGGGTGTCCCACGGCGAGGCGAGCAGCGCGCGCTGCTCCTCGGCGACCGCCTCGGCCGGGTAGACGTACTCGTCCATGAAGGCGAGCAGTCTGGCGCGCAGCTCCTCCGTGCGTGCGTCGAACGCGAAGTCCATGGCGTCAGCCTTCCTGGAGAGTGGTCGTGCCGTGGTGGATGAAGACGGGAACCAGCTCGCCGATGCGGTCGAAGCCGCGGCCCACCGTCTGGCCCAGCGTGTAGCGGTAGTGGATGCCCTCGAGGATCACGGCGAGCTTGAACCAGGCGAACGCCGTGTACCAGGAGACGGCCGACACGTCGCGCCCCGAGCGTGCGGCGTACCGCTCGATCAGCTCGGCGGGCGTCGGGTGGCCCGGCGCCGAGGCGGTGGTGGAGACGGGGGACTCCGGGACCTCCAGCGGCACGCTGTACATCACCAGCAGGCCCAGGTCGGTCAGCGGATCACCGAGCGTGGACATCTCCCAGTCGAGGATCGCCCTGATCGTGTCGTCCTCACCGATCAGCACGTTGTCGAGCCGGTAGTCGCCGTGCACGACCGCCGGGGCGGGGGAGGAGGGCAGCGACCGGCCGAGCGCGGCGTGCAGCTCGTCGATGCCGGCCAGGTCACGGCTGCGGGAGGCGTCGAGCTGCTTGCCCCAACGGCGCAGCTGGCGGTCGAGGAAGCCCTCGGGGCGGCCGAAGTCGGCGAGGCCGACGGCGGCCGGATCGACGGCGTGCAGCTCCACGAGGGTGTCCACGAGGGACAGCACCGCGCCGCGGGTGCGCTCCGGGCCGAGCGGGCCCAGCTGGTCGGCCGTGCGGTAGGGCGTGCCCTCGACGAACTCCATGACGTAGAAGGGCGCCCCCAGCACCTCGTCGTCCTCGCACAGCAGCACGGGACGCGGCACCGGCACACTGGTCGGGTACAGGGCGTCGATCACCCGGTGCTCGCGCCGCATGTCGTGCGCGGTGGCCAGGACATGGCCGAGCGGGGGCCGCCGGACGACCCAGCGGGATCCGCCGTCGGTGACCGCGTAGGTGAGGTTCGACCGTCCGCCCTCGATCAGCCGGCCGCTGAGGGGGCCGTCGACCAGACCGGGGCGCTCACGGTCGAGCAGGGCGCGCAGCCGGTCGAGGTCGAGTCCGGGCGGGTGGTCGGGGGTCATACATCGCTCCTACGGACGGGTGAACGGTAACCCGCCCCATGATGCCGACCGGTCGGTATGTACGTCCAGAGGGTGTGCCCAAAGTGATCGGAGCCACGATAGGGCGACGGCTCCCCGGGGAGAACCCGAGGAGCCGTGTGAGGAAGGTGCGCGGGGCCGGTCCAGTGTTCAGTGGTCGTCCCAGTGCCCGTCGTGCTCGGCGTGGCGGTGCCCGTCGTGCAGATAGTCGACGTGGTCACCGTGGAGCACGCCCGGGTGCCCGCAGTCCTCGCCGTGCCGGTGCTCGTGCACCTCGTGGGGCAGATGGCCGCCCGGCTCGCACTCGTCCCAGTGGCCGCCGTGCTCGCGGTGCAGGTGCCCGTCGTGCGCGTAGTCCACATGGTCGCCGTGCGGGACCCGCGGGTGTCCGCACTCCGGGCCGTGCGCGTGGGAGTGTGCCGGGTGCTCCTGGTGAAGGGTGGTCATGACGCTCACCTTCGGGGGTACGGGGATGACGTCGGACAGGCTGCCACGCGAAAGGCGCATATCCGGGCATCCGGCTTGCGTGGCGTGCGAGTACCCCGGAGGGTCGGTGGCATGAAGGGCATCAGCTACAACCGGTACGGCGGTCCCGAGGTCCTCGAGTACGGCGAGGTCCGCGACCCCAAGGTCGGCCCCGACTCCGTGCTGGTCAAGGTGCGGGCGGCCGCCGTCAACCCCGTCGACTGGAAGTGCCGGGCGGGCTATCTCGACGGCGCCCTCGAAGCCGTCTTCCCGGTCGTGCCGGGCTGGGACGTCTCCGGCGTCGTCGTCCAGCCGGGCCCGGCCGTCGGCGAGTTCTCGGTGGGCGACGAGGTGATCGGCTACGTCCGCGAGGACTTCCTCTCCCGCGGTACGTTCGCCGAGTACGTCGCCGCCCCCGTGCGCACCCTCGCCCGCAAGCCGCGCAACCTCACCTGGGAGCAGGCCGCCGGCCTGCCGCTGGTCGGCCTCACCGCCTACCAGGTCCTCACCAAGGCCCTCCAGGTCAAGCGCGGCGAGACCGTCCTCATCCACGCGGCGGCGGGCGGCGTCGGCTCGATCGCCGTGCAGCTCGCCCGCCATCTGGGCGCCCGCCCGATCGGCACCGCGAGCGAGGCCAACCACGACTTCGTACGCTCCCTGGGCGGCGAGCCCGTGACCTACGGGGACGGCCTGGCCGAACGGGTGCGCGGGCTGGCCCCCGAGGGTGTGGACGCCGCCTTCGACACGATCGGCGGCGACACCCTGAAGACCTCCGCCAACCTGCTGGCTCCCGAGGGGCGGCTGGTGTCGATCGCCGACGGCGACGTCGTCGACTACGGCGGTCACTACTCCTTCGTCCGCCCCGACCCCGACGACCTCACCCGGCTCGCGGAGCTGGCCGAGCAGGGCGTCGTCTCGGTCCACGTCTCGGAGACGTTCCCGCTCGACCGCGCGGCGGACGCGCACCGGCGGAGCGAGGAGGGCCGTACCCGCGGAAAGATCGTGGTGACGGTGGACTGGCCGGACGAGACGACGCGGTGAGATCCGCAGCCGCGGCTCAGTACAGCTGGATCGATACAGCTGGATCAGTACAGCTAGATCACCAGCGCCGCCGCACACACCGCCAGCGCCACCGTGCACAGCGCCGCCGCCGTGGCGCGGCGGGGGTGCAGGGCCGGGGGAGGGGTCGTCGAGGCGAGGACGCGGATGCGGTGGTGGGCGAGGACGAGGAAGCCCAGCCAGAGCCCGCCGCACGCCGCGCACGCCGCGATCGCGGACGCCGAGGTGTCCCCGTGCAGGGCCGCCTTCATGCCGAGCACGGCGGCGACGGTGCTCGACAGTGTCGTGCGCCGCCAGGCGAGCCGGGTCCGCTCCGGCTGGAGCCCCGGATCGCGGTCGCCGCTCATCCCTCCCACCCGACGAGCACCACGACGACCATCGCGACGGCCACCACGGCGACGAGGACGCCGAGCAGCGCCGGGAAGCGCGAGACCGGCAGGTCCTCGCCCCGCCGCATGGCCCGCTCGCAGCGCACCCAGTGGTTCACCGCCCGCAGGGAGCACAGCACGCCGGCCGCGAGCAGCGCGAGCGCCAGCCCCACCCGCCAGCCCCAGCGCAGGTCCGGCAGGAACTGGTCCACGGCGAACCCGCCGCCGATCAGCGCGAGCGCGGTGCGCAGCCAGGCCAGGAAGGTGCGCTCGTTGGCCAGCGAGAACCGGTAGTCGGGCGTCACCCCCTCCTGCCGGACCCCTTCGGGCGCGAACCACAACCGGACGTTCCGCACGAACTCGCTCACGTGCCGGACCCTACCTGCCGCCCGTCCGCGGACTCGCCGCGCTCAGTCGGCCGCCCGCGGCGCCTGGAGCCGTTCGTACGCCGCGAGGCCGTCCGGGACCCACTCCCAGTCGCCCAGGTGGCCCTCGACCTCCTCCTCGGTGAGGAAGGCGTGCCAGGCCACCTCCTCCACCTGGGGGTTCACCGGCAGCTCGCAGCGCACCTCGTACACGGCCGACCACCAGGTCCCGCGGGCGCCGCCGTCGTAGAGGAACTTGAAGAGGAACTCCGGACGCGGCAGACCGCTCACGCCGAGTTCCTCCTCGGCCTCGCGCAGGGC
>NZ_MUBA01000285.1 GCF_002154575.1 Streptomyces bobili | reverse complement strand
CGACGGACCCCAGGGCGGCGGCCCCCGGCCGCCGGCACCCCCCGTGTTTCCGCAGGCCCCTTTGGGTGCCCCACCGCTCCCGCCCGGCGCACCGAAGTCGCCGGACAGACGCAAGCCCTGGCTCCGCTACGGCGTCGTCGCCTTCGTCTCCCTCTTCGTCGGAGTCGGCATCGGTTCCAGCGGCTCGGAGGGCGCCACCGCCGACGCGAAGGGCGCGCCGGCGCCCGCGGTGACCGTCACCGAGACCGCTGCGGCGGAGGCCGAACCCGGCCCCGCTGTCACCGAGACGGTTACCGAAACGGTCACCGCGACGCCCAAAAAGACCAAGGCTCCCGGCCCCGCCACGACCTTCTCCGGTGAAGGCGAATACCTCGTCGGCGACGACATCAAGGCCGGTACGTACAAGACGGCCGGACCGGAGGGCGGGTTCGGCTGCTACTGGGAGCGGGCCGAGGACGCCAGCGGCGAGTTCGGCTCGATCATCGCCAACAACAACCTGCAAGGGCCGGGGCGCGTGACCCTCAACAAGGGGGAGTACTTCAAGACCAACCGGTGCCAGGAATGGAAGAGGGTCGGCTGACTCGCCGCGTTGCGCGAAGTGACGAGCGTCACAGCAACCACGGGGCCGTCGACGAAGTCCAAGAATGAGCCGACGCCCGTGGTCTTTTCCGGAAACGGCACAGTACGACCGCAGGAGAAGGGCAGAACGGACAGCATGGCGAAGCGCGCGCGTCGGGCGGATGTCCTTGCCGTGGAGCAGCGAGCAGTCGACCACGCCTACCACTGCCTCGAACGCACGAGACGTGAGGCCGCCGAACTCAAAAAGGTGGCGGCCTCCGCCAGCGGCAAGGACGCGATCGACGTCAATCGTGCCTGGCAGCGAGAGCTGAGCAACCTCGACCTCGGCCGGAACTCCCTGGTGTTCCTGCGCGCCGACGTGGACGAAGGAGCCGGCACCGAGACCTTCTACATCGGCCGACGAGCGGTGTTCGACGCGGAGCACAACCCCGCGGTCATCTCCTGGAGCGCCCCGGCCGCGGTCCAGTGGCGGCTGACGAGTGAGCAGGAACCGGGGGATGTGCGCCTGCTGCGGCAGATCGTCTGCCACGAGCGCGCGGTGAAGCGCTACTTCGACCTGCATGGCAGGGACTTCGACCCGCGCGGCCGTGGCGGTGACACCGGCGGCGGGAGCGGACGACGTATCCGCAGCCTCCAGGAGCCCCGCCGACCGCACGATCCGGAAGCGTCGACCGACCCCGACGTGTCCACCGACTCCGAAGCGTCGACCGACCTCGAAGCGTCGACCGATTCCGACGGGGCGACCGATTCTGACGTGTCCACCGACCCTGACGTGTCGGACGATCCTGACGTGTCGGACAGTCCTGACGTGTCGACGGAACCCGGAGTGTCGAACGAATCCGACGTTCCGAGGGAGCCCGACGCGCGTCGCGGGTCCGACGGGGCCAGTGATCCCGACGGCGGTCCACTCAGCGAGGCCGAGTGGACCGACCCGCTCCTCGACGAGCTCGACCGGGCGCGCGACGGTGCCCTGCACGACATCGTCGAGACGATCCAGCGCGACCAGCTCCGGCTGGTGACCGAGCGGCCCGGCGGGGTGCTGATCGTCCAGGGCGGGCCCGGCACCGGCAAGACGGCCGTGGGCCTGCACCGGGTGACCTGGCTCCTGGACAACCGGCACACGGCCGCCGACGACATCCTGGTGATCGGGCCCAGCCGCGGCTTCCTGGAGTACGCGGCGAACGCCCTCGTCGAACTGGGCAGCAGCGGCGTGACCATGCTCGACCTGCCCGCGTTGTGGTCAGGCGGCGCCGCCGGCCGCGATCCACACCCCGTCGCCGTCATCAAGTCCGACGCGCGGATGAGTCATGTCCTGCGACGCGCCGTCGACAACCTCACCACCGTCGAGGCCGATCGGCTCGAAGCAGTCGTCGGCGGACCGGTGTTCAGCTTCGAGCTCCGCCGTCGGGAGGTCGAGGTGCCCGTCGCCGAACTCGCCGCCATCGCGGCCGCCGCGCTCTCCGGGGACAGCCCCTACCAGGTCCGCAGGGAGGGCTGCTTCCAGCAGGTCGTGCAGCACCTCACCCAGGCCTACGTCGAGTTGCTGCCGGGACCCGCCGACACCGACTACTTCGCCCTCGTGCGCCAACTCCGGCCCGTCAGCCGCCTCATGCGGCGCATCGCCCCCGAACTGTCGGCACGCGACGTCCTGCGCCGCCTGCTCTCCCGCGCCCCCGTACTGGCCGCCGCAGCCGACGGCGTCCTCACCCCGGAGGAACAGGCGGTCCTCGTCGCCCACCAGGAGGCGTCCGCGCAAGCCGCACCCGCCCGGTTCGCGGCCGAGCCGAGCCTGGAGGACCTGGTCTGCCTCGACGAGCTGGACTTCCTGCTGGCCGGACGGCCCGAGCGGATCTACCGACACGTCGTCGTCGACGAGGCACAGGACCTCACCCCCATGCAGGCGCGGGCCCTGGCCCGCCGTTGTCCCACCGGGTCCATGACCGTCCTGGGAGACCTCGCGCAGGCGACCGGGCCCTTCCCCTACCAGGACTGGGAGGAACTCGGCACCACGCTCACCGGCCGGGACGGTTGGCGGGTCGCGGAACTGCTGACCGGCTTCCGCGTGCCCGGCGAAGTCATGGACTACGTGCGCCCCCTCGGCACACACTGCGCGCCGGGAGTCGGCGTGCCCGACTCCGTGCGGCGGACGGGCACCTCCGTGACCGTGGCCCAGGGCGACGGGCCGGCACCGAGAGCCGCCGGACTCGCCGTCGGCCTCGCCTCGGGACCGGACGGTGCCGGCATCGGCCGTACGACCGCCGTGATCGTCCCCCAGGGTGCCCGCTGGAAGGAGACCGTGGCCGAGGCGATCCCCGATACCGGACTGGTCTCGGTGCTCACCGCCGAGGAGGTCAAGGGCCTCGAGTTCGACCACGTCGTCGTGGTCGAGCCCGCGGCGATCGCCGCGGACGACGTGGCCGGACCACGTCGCCTGTACGTGGCGCTCACCCGGTGCACCCAGTCCCTGACGGTGGTGCACCACAGGCCCCTGCCGCGGTGGATCGGCGGACCGGCCAACCCGGTGCCCACGCCCCGACAGTTCATGGCCCAGGTCGGCCGGAGGAAGAGCCCCCACGGCGTGTCCGGTCTGTGCACCCGCTACCGGGCGGACGGCGTCCGGTGCGAGAACGAGACGCGCCGCCCGGACGGCTGGTGCCGCGGACCCGGCTGCGCGGGCTTCCGGACCGCCGAGCCGCCGTACCCCCTCAGGAGCGGCTACCTCGGGGTGCCCAAGGACGAGGTGACCGAGACCCGCCTGGAACTCACGCCGGAACGCGTCCCGGAGATCCGCATCACCTCGGCCGCCTGCGGAGCCTTCGTCGTCCGGCACCGGGGCAGCCTCGGCGAAGCGGCCGTCGAACTCCACGCCATGCTGGCCCCGTTCCTGGCCGAGGGCCGGCACCTGCGCACCGCCGGCGGCTGGCTCCTGGACCTGGAGGGCTACCGGCTCGTGCTGGACGACGAGGCGCGTGCCGTGACGGCGTACCTGACCGGTCATCCCGAACGCAGCTACGCGCAGGTGGCCGCAGGGGTGCCCTCCCGGGTCGGCCACCAGGCCCGTGGAGCGAGGCGATCCGCACTCACCGCTCCGGAGGCCGAAACCGGCCCCCGCCTGGCCGACGACACGGCGGTGCGCGAACTGAGCATCCCGGACCTGTACGTCACGGCGGGAGCCTGCATCACCTTCGAGCGTCTCGCCCAGTGCTCGCAACTGCCCGACGAGGAATTCGTCCGGCGGCTGCGGGAGGACCTCGCGTCGGACCTGGAGACGGGCCGCATCGAGTGGGTGGGCGACCGCCCGGTCGTGGAAGGGGAGCACGGCCAGTGGTGGCTGCGCTCCGACGGCCGGGTACTGGCCACGGTCCGCAGCGCCGGAACGGAGATCTACCGGGGCTTCGCCGCGCGGCAGGCCGGGGCGCACGCACACGAGGGTGAGCCGGTACCCGGCGGCGACGCCCCACACGGAAGGGACGACCACATGTCGACGACCAGCATCGACGGCGAGGCCACGGGCGGCGGCACGGAGCCGGCGGCCGAACCCGGCCTGGCCGGCACGGTCGCCGCACGCGAGCGGAGGGACCGGTCCCACCGCGCCCACGAGAGCCTGCGCCACCGACTGCTGGCCGACCTCTACGAAGGCTTCGACGAAGTGGGTGACAGCCCTTACGCGGACGCATGGACGTACGGCCCCGACGGAACCACGCTTTTCGACGTCCTCGCCGAGGACGCCCCGACGTACGAGCGGATCCGCGAAGCGGCACTGCACCTGCTGGAAGCCTCCTGCCTGCATCCCCGGGGGCCGGCCGAGTACCTGGTCGTCGTCCTCCCCGGGCAACCGGCGCAGTCCTGGGCGGCAGAGGCTGCCCACCGGGCGTTCAGCGTCGGTCTGACCTGGCGGGACGGCCTGGGGTGGGCGGGGCCCGCCGCTTCACGCGTACGGCCCGACAAACCCGAGGCAGCGGACGACGCACCGGAAGACGCACGGGGCGGGGCGTCGGACGGGGCCCTGGACGAGGGCAGTTCGCTCTGAGCCGGGCACGACGGCGGCGGTACGGGCCGGTGAGGCGCGGTAGGGGGCAGCACGGACCGGGAACGGGCCGGGCAACGGTCCGACCTTCGGTGGAACGGGGTCCGGGTGAGTGAAGTGAGCACACATGGTGAATGACGAGAGACCCGATCCGGTCACCGGGCTGAACGTGTCCATGTCCCGCGCCGACATGGTCGAGGCATGGCGCGAGCAGCGCCGGGCACGCCGACCGCGGTCGGACGCCGACGAACCGCGGACCGCCGGCCCGGACGGATTCGCGTTGCGCAGATGGCGCCGGGCGGGCGTCTTCGGCGCCGACGCGGTACGGCGCGTGGAACGGCTCCTGACCGCCCTGCGCGACGCCCGGTCCGCCGCGGGAACCGCACCCGACTGGGCGGTGCAGACGCTGGACCAGTGCCTCGACGGTGACCCGGTCGCGCAGTTGCCGTCCGCGGTCCGGGCGGTGCTCGAGCACGGGGCGCCCGGTGACGTCGTGACCGCCATGGCAGTCGTCCATGAGGCGGGACTGCCGTGGCTGACCCCGGAGGGCCAGGCTCGGCTCGAACACCTCATGGACCCCGAACCGACCGAGATCCCACGGGAGTTCCTTCCCGCCCTCGCGGAGGACGTGTCGGGTGCCTTCGCCGCGCAGTACGCCCTTCGCCACGACGACGTCGCCCGGCTGCCCCCCGCCGTGCGCGACCGCGTTCTGCCCTGGGCGCCCGTCGGAGTAGTGGACGACCTGATCGACGCGGGAGCGATCACGAGCGACGACGAACCCTGGAACCTGCGGTCCGACGCACGCGAACAGGACTACCTGCGGGCGCGGCTCGCCCCGGAGCAGGTGGATCAGGCGACGGCCGAAGCCATCGGGTGGCAGGAGTACCTGCGGCGGCGGCGCCTCCTCGACGGTGAGGACGTCGACGACGTGGGCGACGACGTGGGTGACGAGAGGGTGGAGAGGTCCGCGACGGCGGACCTCTCGGGCGAGGACGCCCAGGACGCCGACGAGGCCGAGGACGACCTGTACGGCCTGCTACAGAGTGCCGCCGAGGGGGACACGAGCGCCGTCAAGGGGCTGGAATACGCCCTGCCCCGCTACCTGGTGCTGAGGCTGCGTCAGGTCCGGGACGGCGCACTCACCGGCAACTGGCCCGCCGACATCCTGGCCGACCGCGGGCTGTGGCGGCTCATGTCGGCCCTGTGGGAACCGAAGGCCGCCGTGAGCCCCCGGCGGAGCCCCTTCCACGCCATGGTGGCACTGCGGCACGCCTACGACTCCCTCTGCGCGGGCGACCTCAAGAGAGCGCGAGCACAGGTGGAGCTCCTTGTGGAGCACGAGCAGGGGGAGCCGCGCCACAACGCCGAGGCCTGGAACATGTCCGCCTACCTGGCGCTCCTCGACGAGAACCTGGACGGGGCGCTCGTAGCACTCCACAACGTCGACGAGAGCCACCCCGCGGCGGAACTGGCCCGGCGCAACCGCGACCTGCTCGAGAGCCGCCGAACCCGGGCACGGAACGACCGGACCCATCCGTCCAACCCCTATCTCGAACTCGGACTGCCCCATCGGTCACCGGTCTGGAAACAGCGGTACCGCGATCTTCGCCGAGAGTTCGCCGACGACCGTGAGGAGGCCGCCCGGCTGAACCGGGCCATGCGCCGCATCCAGCAGGCCGAGCAGCACGAGGACTGGTCGGACTTCTTCGTTCTGCCCCTGGACGCGGAGGCGTTCCGCCTCCCCGACGACCCGCCCACCACACTGGTGCCGCCGGTCGAACCGCTGCCACGGCGGACGGCGCCCCACAACTCCGACGACGTGGAGATCGTACGGCGCCGCGCCCTGGCCGAACTCCTCCCGACCTTTGTCAACGCGCCCCGGCGCCCGGACCACCAGCACAGGACCACACAGTGAGCAAGCCCCAGAACTGGCAGAAGCAGGTCGACACGCGTAAGGACCGTCGACGCGGTGAGCGAGGCAGGTCGGTCGATCCCGAACTGCTCATGTACCGGCCGGAGGAGTTGCTGAACCCGGCTGACCTCCTGAAGCGCTTCACGGAGAGTACCCAGGGGCTCCTGAAGGGCATCGCACCGGAAAACCGGCCCCAGCAGGGTGAGATCGTGGCCGCCCTCAGGCAAGGAGTACTCGAAGCGTTCAGGACACGAGAGGAACACTTGGCGCGGCTTGTGGAGTGTGACCTTGAGGCGCGGGGGTCGGGCAGCCGGATGAGCACACTCAAGTGGCAGGTGTCAGTGCGCAAAGCGCTACTGGGACTCGGCGTCCGTGTCGTCGAGGCGGCGGACGAACGCGAGCACTTCGTCGTCGTGGAGGGCGAGGGCGAGGGGTTCGAGGTCGTACGGCCCGCCTATGTCGACCAGGCCACCGGGAAGTTGATTCTGTCGGGACAGTTGCGCCGGGTGTTCCGTCCGGGTCCGCAGGCCGACGGCGGGAACGGAACGCAGGACGCCACCGCGAAGGAGGACCAGCCGTGACGGCCACCGGAATCGATTTCGGCACCACCAACTCCGTGGTCGCGCAGTGGCAGGGCGACGACGTCGAGGTACTGCCGCTCGACGCCCACCACCTTGACGCCGACTGGCGCAGGCCCGGCTTCGAGTTCCTGTTCCCGTCGGTGGTCGGGATGAGTTCGCTGCGCAGCGGCCCGCTCTTCGGGTGGGAGGCGAAACTGCGGTCGGAGGAGGCGGCCGAGGCCTGCAAGCGGCTCCTCAAGAGCGACGAGTACGTGAACGTCCAGGGCCGGCGCTTCGCCGCCACGACCGTGGCCGCCGGCGTGTTCACCGCCATGAGGGACGGCGCGCGGCACAACCTCACCGAGATCGACCGGGCCGTCATCACCGTGCCCGCCAACGCCACCGGCGCGGCCCGCTACCGCACGCGTGCGGCCGCCCGGTTCGCGGGCATCGACGTGCAGGCACTCCTCAACGAGCCGACCGCCGCGGCGATCTCGTACGTGCACGACATGCGCGAGGACGCGCAGATCCTGGTCTTCGACTGGGGTGGGGGAACCATCGACGTCACGGTTCTCGACTACGAGGACGGCTTCTTCGAGGAGCGCGCCTCGCGCGGTGTCACGGAACTCGGTGGCCTCGAGATCGACCGACGGCTGAGGAAGCTCGTCCTGGACCGGGCGCCGGCACGGCGGGAGTGGACCTTCGCCCAGCAGCGTCAGTTCCGGCTCGACATCGAACGGAACAAGATCCTCCTCTCCTCCCAGCCGTCCGTGCGGATCAGGACGCCGGACGAAAAGGAGGTGGAGATCTTCCAGGCGGAACTGGAGGAGGCGATCACCGATCTCGTCGACCGAGCCCTCGCGCCCGTCGAGGAGTGCCTGCGCGATCTCCACATGGCGCCGCTCGACGTGGACGACGTCCTCATGATCGGCGGCACCAGCCAGATCCCGAGCGTACGGGCCGCGGTCGCCGAGGCCTTGCAGATGGAGCCCGTGCCGACCCAGCTGTGCGATCCGATGACCGCCGTGGCCCGCGGCGCCTCCATCGCGGCCGCCGTACTGGCGAAGGAGACGCCGGGCGTCATCCAGGTGGCCAACAGCCACGCGTTGGGCACTGTCGTCAAGACGGACGACGGGCGGCGGAAGTTCAGCGAGATCATCCCCCGGAACTCTCCGTTGCCGTGGAGCGAACGAAAGAGCTACACGCCCAAGCGCGACCACGAACGCAAGCTCACGGTGGAGATCTGGGAGGGAGATCCCGACAAGGAACTTTCGGACTCCGACAACGTCCAGCTCACCGAACTGACCCTGAACTACCCGACGCCACGGGCACGGGAGGACTCCCGGTTCGACCTCGAGTACACGTACGACTCCGACGGCCTGCTGCACGTGAAGGCCACCCTGGAGCACACGGGCGAGGTCGTCGTGGACGAGGAGGTGAAGAGCTTCGGCTCCGGCGGGGCAACTCCTGAAGTACGCAAGGAACTCGACGACCTGTTGACGGCGAACCCCGTGTCCTCCCCACTCCTGCCCGGCAGCGTGAGGGAGAAGGGGACTCCTCCCGCCGACATGCGCTCCCAGGAAGGCAGCGATGAGCCGGGGCACCTTGTGCACACCCTCGTGGTCGACGGCTCCAACCTCGCCTGGATCGGCCATTCACCGAGCCGGCCCGGCGTGTACGAGGAGGACGACCGGCCGAGCTTCGCCCAACTCGAGGCCGCTCGCGCGGCACTCGCCAAGAAGTATCCGAGGGCGGACATCCACGTGGTCGTGGACGCCACCTTCCGGCACAAGGTCGCCGAGGAGGAGAGGGCGGCCGTGGTCGCCGCGCTGAGCAAGGGAGAGATTCTCCAGCCGCCGGCAGGCACGGAAGGCAAGGGCGACGCCCTCGTCGTGGCCATCGCGCACGAATCGGACGCCGTCGTCGTGACCAACGACAACTACACCGAGTTGCAGAGCCGTCATCCCTGGCTGTGTGAAAGCGGGCGGGTCCTCGGAGCCACCTACACCAAGGGGGTGTGGATCTTCACGCCTCGCACCTGCGTCGCGCCCCGTGTGAGGGCGTGAGCGCCACACCAGCCGACCTCGGCTCTGCCTCGATCACCACGGAAGTGAGGTAGCCGCCCGTACACGGCGTCAGGGTACGGGCGCGCGCCTGCGAGGCCGAGACCGGCGCTTTCGAGGAAACGTGCCGCCACGGCTTACGGGGCTTTTCCCGGCCGCTGCTATGCGTTTGCCCCGCCGCGCTGCCGCTGGGAGGCTGCCGGCCATGCCTACCTTCACCGCGCCCGACGGAACCCTGCTCGCCTACCACGTGGACGGGGACGGTCCGCCGCTCGTCTGTCTGCCGGGCGGGCCGATGCGGGCCTCGTCCTACCTGGAAGACCTCGGCGGGTTGACGGCTCACCGGCGGCTGATCCGGTTCGATCTGCGAGGGACGGGGGAGTCCGCGACCCCGCAGGATCCGACGTCGTACCGCTGCGACCGGCTCGTCGACGACGTCGAGGCACTGCGGGTCCACCTGGGAGTGGACAGGTGGGATCTGCTGGGGCACTCCGCCGGGGCGAACCTCGCCGTGCTGTACGCCGCTCGTCACCCGGACCGGGTCGCGCGCCTGCTGCTCGTCACACCCAGCGTCATGGCCGTCGGCATCGAGATCACGCCGGAGGACCGGCTCGCGGCCGTCCGTGAGCGGGAGGGTGAGCCGTGGTTCGCCGACGCGTATCTTGCCCTGGAGGAGATCACCCAGGGACGGGGAACGCCCGAGCGGTGGGAGGCCGTCGCCCCCTTCTGGTACGGGCGTTGGGACGAGAGGGCCCAGGCGTTGCAGGCGGCCGACGCCGCGGAGAAGAACCAGGAAGCGGTCCCCGCCTTCGCCGCGGAGGGCGCCTTCGACCCCGCGGGGACCAGGGCGGCGCTCGCCGAACTGGCGGTACCTGTACTGCTGTGCGCGGGTGAGGTGGACCTCGCCGCGCCGCCGCGTGCCATCGCCGAATTCGCCGGACTTTTCCCGAAGGCCGAGTTGGTCGTTCAGGCGGAGGGCTCGCACCACCCATGGGTGGACGACCCGGCCCAGTTCGTTGCGACGGTAACGGACTTCCTGGGCTGAGTCGGATGACGCAGGTCGGTGGGAGAAGAGGGACCGCCCGTGGTCGAATGTGCCGCGCCTGCCGGCCTGCTGTCTCCGAGGTCGGGAACGCGCTTGGCACGCGATGTGCCGTGCCGATGCCACGGGGCGGAGGTGCGACGTAAGGGCGTACGGACGGTCAAGGAGGCTGACACGGCCGTGCTGTTCGCGGTGTCGCACCGACGCGGGATTGCTTGGTGTTGGGCGCAGCCGACCGCAGCGATGACGATCACGACGGAGGCCGACGCGACGGCACCAACCGCATGACGGCGCGCTAGAGTTCCAGCTCGTGGGACGTCCATCCACAGATGTCCTGGCTGCTGAATCACCATGTGGGAACGTCAGCGGGCTTGTCCGGGCCGGGCACCCTCGCTGTGCGCTGAACCGCCCGGGGGGGGGCACTCTCCATGTCTGAAACTCCGATTGCCGATGCTGATGCTGATGTCGATGCCGATGTCTATAGCGACACCGACACCGACGACGCCGGTAGCGAGGATGCCGACCGAAGACGTGTCGAGCATGAGCGGGCCGAGATGCGGGAGTTCATCAAGGGGCTGAGCTCGGACGATATCAAGTCGGGCAACTGGTTCACCAAGCTGCTCACCCACGCGCTGAGTTCCTACACCGCGAAGGTCGACTGGCAGTACTTTCAGGACCGGTACGTCGGGGTACCCCCGGACGCCATCGTCGATCAGCGGATCAAGATGGCGGCTCGGTACGCCGCGATCGAGGGTGGGCTCTCTGCCGGGGCCTACACGGCGGCCGTCATCTCCACCCTCGGGACCCTGGGGGGTGCCTCGCCCGCTACTGTCCCGGCCGCCGTCGCGACCATGATGGTCGACGTGGCGTTCACCAGCCGGCTCCAGCTCCGCCTGGCGTACGACATCTCGGTCCTCTACCGGGTCCCGCTCGACCTGTCCGACCCCGAGGACCTGTGGAAGCTCATTCGCGTCGCCTTCACGATCAAGAGCGGGGAAGCGGTTCAGGAGGGCCTGGTCAAGGCGGTCCCGTTCTTCGTGCGGCCGCTGATCAAGAAGTTCTACTCCGGAGGGGTACTCACCGCAGGCAAGGCCCTTCCGGTTGTCGGGAGGCATCTCCTGCAGCGCAACGTCATCAAGATCGGCATACCCCTGGTCGGCGTCCCTCTCGCGGTGGTCTTGAACCGCTATACGACGCTGCTCGCCGGGCGGCACGCGCGGGCCGTGTTCCGGAACGACGCGCGGGTACTCGAACTCGCCGCAGGGCTGAGCAAGCGGACCGAGCACCCGCAGTTGATGCTGTGGGTCGCGTGGCTCGTCATCATGGCGGACGACAAGATTTCCGACGATGAGGCGCAGTTGATCCGGCACCTGGCGAGGCTGGTCCGGGAACAGCATCAGGTGGTCGATGAGCAGTTCGCGCGGCTCGTCGATGTCGACCCCGCCGAGGTGTGGCGACGCCTGGACGCGGAGACAGGAGACCTGAGCGGCCTCCTCGACGTGGCCGAGCAGGTGGCCACGGTGGACGGTGACGTCAACAAGCAAGAGAAGGCCGTCATCTCCCAGCTTCGCTACCACTGCCGCAAGCCTGATGCCGGCGCCGCCCAGAAGTTGATGAACGCTGTCGGCGAGTCCGTGAAGCCGAGCCGTCGGCGGACCTGGGCCACCCTCACGCCGTGGAACCGGCAGACCGTCGGCCCGTATCCGCCCGTCGGCGAGGGCTCTGCCCATCCGCGTCCGCCAAGAGGATTCGCCCACAGCGTCGATGACGCTCGGGGACCCACGCGCCGTGATGTGGCCGGCTGGATGGATGGCTGGACGGTGACTGATCTGGGCCGTCCCCAGGGATCCTGGGGCGGCACGACCGCCCCGTCTTCGGGCCCTCGGAACCAGGAAGGCCCGAGCCGGGGTTTGGTCACACGTTCGGGTGAGGCTGCCCTGTGGGGGCACGTGCCGGACCGGCGGCCCGTTTGATCCAGCGACGAGGCCGTCTCGGTCACGTTCGTCGCATTGATCGCGGACACCACGGGGGCACACATGAGTCTGACGTTCCAGCGCAACCCGGACGGCACGACCACCGGTCGCAACGAAGGGTCGGGTCTGACCGTGACCCATGTCGACGCCGAAGAGGTCAAGCGGCGGCTGTACGAGGACGCGGGGTGGGAGTACACGCCGCCACCGTCTCCGGTTCCGCCCGGCTTCCACCGGTTCTCGCTGGTGCACGAGGAGTTCGAAACCGCCGGTTTCGCGGACGAGCGGTACGCGGGCCTGCGGGCGAGTCCGCCGCAGGGGTGTGTACCGGTCGACCGGGGCTGCCTCGCCCTGGAGTGCGAGCGTCCTGGGCGGACGCTCCTGGACGCGGTCGCGGGGACCGTCGCGGAGATCCGTCGTGAGTACGGGCTGGTGATGAACAGTCTGGGCGTCGAGAAGCCGCAGGAATGGCTCGCAGACGACCCGGACGGGCACCCCGGGAAGAGTGTCGCGCAGCTCATGCTGATGGCCGTTCATCGCGCCCGTCTGCTCGGATTCGGGCGCAGAGACCTGGTCCGGCTCATCGACGCGACGGGGGTCGAATAGCCGGCAGGCGGGAGGCAGGCAGTCGGGCGGCGGG
>NZ_MUBA01000284.1 GCF_002154575.1 Streptomyces bobili | reverse complement strand
CGGGGACGTCGACGCCGACGCCCCCGCCGGCCGCCCCGGCATCGACGTCCCCGACCCCCGCGGCCGTACCGGACTCGACCGTGAGGGCCGCGATCTGACGGGCAACGCGCGCGTGCGGGTCGTCGACGTCGAGGTGCTCGCCTGCGACTGGTCCGTGCTGCGCCGCACCACCTTCGACTACCGGCACGGCGACGGCCACTGGAGCCGCGAGCAGCGCGAGACCTACGACCGCGGCGACGGCGCCACCATCCTGCTCTACGACCCCCACCGGCGTACGGTCCTGCTGACCCGGCAGTTCCGGCTGCCCGCCTACGTCAACGGCCACCCCGACGGCATGCTGCTGGAGACCGCGGCCGGGCTGCTGGACGGCGACGACCCGCGCGAGGCGATCCGCCGCGAGGCCGTGGAGGAGACCGGGCGGACCGTCCACGAGGTCGAGCACGTCTTCGACGCCTTCATGAGCCCCGGCTCGGTCACCGAACGCCTGAGCTTCTTCGCCGCCCCCTACGACGGCTCGGCACCCGGCGCGGAGACGGCCGGCGTCGCCGAGGAGGGGGAGGACATCACGGTCGTGGAGCTTGCCTTCACGGAGGCGCTCGCCCTGATCCGCACGGGCGGGATCGCCGACGCGAAGACCATCATGCTGCTCCAGTGGGCGGCGCTGGACGGGCCGTTCGGGCTCAGCTCACGTGCAGTTCGGTGAGAGCGGTGACCTCGGTCAGGTCGGCCAGCGGCAGCGTGTGCTGCGTCGTCAGGACCTTGGCGCGCAGATAGCGCACGTTGTGCGGGGTGGTGAAGACGCCGGTGGGCACGCGCTCCTGGACGCCGATGCCCAGCCCGCGGAGCTGCTCGGCCTTGTCGGGGTTGTTGGACAGCAGGTCGAGTTCCGTGATGCCGAGGGCGCGCAGCATCTGGGCGGCGGCGGTGTAGTCCCGGGCGTCCTCCGGCAGCCCGAGGGCGGCGTTCGCCTCGTAGGTGTCGAGGCCCTGGTCCTGGAGGGCGTAGGCGTCGAGCTTGTTGTAGAGGCCGATGCCGCGGCCCTCCTGGCGCAGGTAGAGCAGGACCCCGCCGTGCTCGGCGATGCGCTCGACCGCCTCGCGCAGCTGCGGGCCGCAGTCGCAGCGGGCGGAGCCGAAGACGTCGCCGGTCAGGCACTCGGAGTGCAGCCGGACGAGCGGGACGGGGCCGGGCTCGCCGAGGACGACGGCGACGTGCTCCTGCCCGTCGGCGAGTCCGTGGAAGGTGACGAGTTCGGCGTCGACCGAGTAGCCGTCGTGGAAGCGCAGCGGTACCCGGACGCGGGCACGCTGGGTGGCGGCGGGGGTGTCGAGCATGCGGGTTCTCCGGGTCCGGGTTTCTGCTTCAGATTTGAAGCAGATCTACGATCGTGACCCTACCGCATGCTTTAAATTTGAAGCAACGGAATTGTGCCGCGGCTCACGTGGCCCGGTCGTCCGGTTGTGGCGTTCCCGAGCAGGGCGAGGAGCGCCGGCGCCAGGGCAGCTCGTCGGGCGCGGCCTCGCCGCCGTCCCCCTGCAGACCCTGCGCGACCTGCGTGAAGATCTGCTCCAGCTGTCCCACCTGCTCGGGCGACAGCCGGTCGAACAGCAGGGTGCGTACGGTGTCGACATGACCGGGTGCCGCGCTCTCCAGGACCGCCATGCCCTGGTCCGTCAGGACCGCGACGCTGCCGCGCTTGTCCCACTCGCAGTCCTCGCGCCGCACCAGCCCGTCCTTCTCCAGCCGCGTCACCGCGTACGTCAGCCTGCTGCGGGTCATCTTCAGCCGCTCCGCCAGGTCGGTCATGCGCAGCCGCCGCTCCGGCGCGTCGGAGAGATTGGCGAGGATGGAGTAATAGGCGTGAGGCATGCCGGCCTCCTGCTGGAGCTGCCGGTCGATCGCGTCCTCCAGGAGGAGGTATCCGGCGATGTACGCGCGCCAGGCGCGCTGCTCCTCGGGGGTGAGCCAGCGGGTCGTCATGCGTCCAGTGTAGGTTTGTTTCAAACTTGAACCAAGGGGAGACCCGCGCCGATGCCGTACCCGTACGTCCTGCTGTCCGCCGCCGTCTCCCTCGACGGCTATCTCGACGACACCGGCCCCGACCGGCTGCTGCTCTCCGGCCCGGCCGACTTCGACCGGGTCGACGAGGTACGGGCCTCGGTCGACGCCATCCTGGTCGGCGCCGGCACGATCCGCGCCGACAACCCGCGCCTGCTGGTCAACTCGCCCGTCCGCCGTGCCGCCCGGATGGCCGCCGGGAAGCCGGAGTACCCCCTCAAGGTGACGGTCAGTGGTACCGGAGAGCTGGACCCGGCGGCGCGGTTCTGGCACACCGGCGGCGAGAAGGTGCTCTACACGACGGACGCCGGCGCGGACCGCGCCCGTGCCCTCGGTCTCGGCGGCGCCGCCGGCGTCGTCCCGCTGGGCCCCGGCCTCGACTGGCGCCGGCTCCTGGAACACCTCCACGACGTGCGGGGCGTACGGCGCCTCATGGTCGAGGGCGGCGGCACGGTCCACAGCCAGCTCCTCCAGGCGGGCCTCGCCGACGAACTCCAGCTCGTCATGGCCCCGCTGTTCGTGGGCGACCCGCACGCGCCCCGGCTCTTCGGCCCCGGGGGCTACCAGGGTGGCCGCCTGCGCCTGACCGGGACCCGGCGCATCGAGGACGTGGTCCTGATGTCGTACGAGCCCACCGCACCCGGTACCGGCCCGCTCCCCGCCGCCGCCGACCGGCACTGGCTGGCCCTGGCCTGCGAGCTGGCCGCGGCCTGCCCGCCGTCGCGGACCGCGTTCAGCGTCGGCGCGGTCGTGGTGGCGGCCGACGGCACGGAGCTGGCGCGCGGCCACTCCCGCGAGGCCGGCGATCCCGTCGTCCACGCCGAGGAGGCGGCCCTCGCCAAGATCGGCCCCGCCGACCCCCGGCTGGCCGGCGCGACCGTCTACAGCAGCCTGGAACCCTGCGCCCGGCGCTCCTCCAGGCCCGCCCCGTGCGCCCGCCTCATCCTCGACGCGGGCGTGCGCCGGGTCGTGACCGCGTGGCGGGAGCCGGACACCTTCGTCACCGACGCCGACGGCAGCGGCCTGCTCGCCGCCGCGGGCGCGGACGTCGTCGTACTTCCGGAGTACGCGGCGCAGGCCAAGGCGCCGAACGCTCATCTGCTCTGACGGACCCCCTGCGCGGACCCCCGGGTCCGACCGTGGTTCGGAGCGTCCCCCGCATGGCGTAGACTGGTGTCACACCGACGCGGGGTGGAGCAGCTCGGTAGCTCGCTGGGCTCATAACCCAGAGGTCGCAGGTTCAAATCCTGTCCCCGCTACTCAAGGCCGAGGGCCGGAATCCTGATCATGGGATTCCGGCCCTCGGTGCGTTCGGAGCGGCGCTGATGTCACCTTCCGTGATCGCGTCGGAGCCCTCCGCATCACATCTGAGTCACCATCAAAAACCGTATGACTCCTGAGCGGTGTCCGGGCGGTGGTCAACTCGCCCGTTTTTCACCGGTCGTGGGTCGAAAGTCCAGGCCAGAAATGTTGTTGATCAAGCAGAACGGCTTGGAATCCCGCCCCCGAGTCTATTAACGTTCGATAACGCAGCGCGGTCGTCCCAGCCGTCACAAGAGTCGGCTCCGTGCGCACGCGCCGAATCCCGCAAGGGAACCGGGGAACCACCAACTTGGGGTGAATCGCGCCGAAGCCGCCGTACAGTCACGGCCGGTATACGCGCGTAGGAGACCTTCCCGCTCCGAACCCGTCAGCTAACCCGGTAGGCGACGGAAGGAAAGGAGCACGCCCGCGTGGCGTCCAACCGGCCTGTCCCAGAAGCCCCCACCGTGCCCGCCCAGCAGACCTTCGGCTACGGCACGTACCGCACCGACGAGGGCCCCTGGGAGGAGTGGAACCCCACCGAGGATTCCATTCGCCCGGTGCGCGGCAAGCACCGCGTCGCCAAGCAGCGCGGCGGACTCGCCCGCAGCTCCACCGTTCTCGGCGTCGGTGTCATAGCCGCCGTCGGCGGCGCGGGCATGGCCAGCGCCAACACCGGCAAGGCACCGGTCTCCATCTCCCTTCCCGACCTGCCCTCGGTGGGTTCCCTCATCTCGGACGACGACACCCCAGAGGAGACGGCCGCCCCCGCGCTCAGCACCTTCGGCGCCGAGACCGTCGCCGAGGAGAGCACCGACAGCGGTGCCGACGCCGGCGAGGCGCTGCGCAGCCGGATCATGGCGCAGGTCGAGTCGCAGCAGACCCAGGTCGAGACCAAGGCCCAGGAAGCCGCCGAGACCGCCGCCGCCAAGGCCGCCGCCGACGCCGTCGCCCAGGCCGAGAAGGAGGCCGCGGCCAAGGCCGCCGCCGCCAAGAAGAAGGCCGCGGAGGAAGCCGCAGCGAAGGCGGAGGCCGAGCGCCTCGCCGCGCTGGCCAAGCAGTACACGCTGCCGACCTCCTCGTACACGATCACCTCGACCTTCGGTCAGGCCGGCCCCTACTGGTCCTCCGGGTACCACACCGGCCTCGACTTCGCCGCCCCCACCGGCACGCTCATCAAGGCCGTGCACAGCGGCACCATCACGGCCGCCGGCTATGACGGGTCGTACGGGTACAAGACCGTGCTCACCCTCGATGACGGCACCGAGATCTGGTACGCCCACCAGTCCTCGATCAGCGTCAGCATCGGCCAGAAGGTCGCCACCGGCGACGTCATCGGCCGCGTCGGCGCCACGGGCAACGTCACCGGGGCCCATCTCCACATGGAGGTCCACCCCGGCGGCGCCAGCTCCGGCATCGACCCGGCCGCCTGGCTGCGGGACAAGGGGCTCAACCCCTGACCTTCTTCCCGGAGGAACCCTGCCGGGTTCCCCCGAGGTCTTCCGGGAAGTGTCACGGGGGTCGGTGAGGTCTACGCCCGGATGTTTCCCGGATGTTCGTGAACCCTGGCCGGAGGCGCGGAATGCGTGCCTTCGGCCAGGGTGTTGTCATAGCTCATGACTTCTCTGCGCAAGCTCGGCTCCTCCGGCCCGGAGGTCTTCCCGCTCGCCCTCGGCGGCAACGTCTTCGGCTGGACCGCGGACGAGGCGGCCTCCTTCGCCGTCCTCGACGCCTACACGGCCGCCGGCGGCAACTTCGTCGACACCGCCGACTCCTACTCCGCCTGGATCGAGGGCAACAGCGGCGGCGAGTCCGAGACCATCATCGGCAACTGGCTCAAGGCCCGCGGCAACCGCGACGACCTCGTGATCGCGACCAAGGTGAGCCAGCACCCCGACCACCAGGGACTGGCCGCGGCCACCATCAAGGCCGCCGCCGACGCCTCGCTGCGGCGCCTGGGCACCGACCGCATCGACCTCTACTACACCCACTTCGACAAGCCCGAGGTGCCCGTCGAGGAGATCGTCGGCGCGCTCGACGAACTGGTGAGGGCGGGCAAGGTGCGGCAGATCGCCGCCTCCAACATCTCGCCCGAACGCCTGCGGGCCTCCCTGGAGTTCTCCGACCGCGAGGGTCTCGCCCGGTACGTGGCACTCCAGCCCCACTACAACCTGGTCTCCCGCGACACCTACGAGGGCGAACTCCAGGACCTCGTCGCCTCCTCCGGCCTCGTCGCCGTGCCGTACTACGGGCTCGCGTCCGGCTTCCTCACCGGCAAGTACCGGCCCGGTGCGACGGTGGACAGCGCCCGCGCGCAAGGTGCCGCCAAGCACCTGGCGACCGAGCGGGGGCAGAAGGTGCTGACCGTCCTCGACGAGGTCGCCCGCGCCCATGACGCCGAGGTCGCCACCGTCGCCCTGGCCTGGCTCGCCGCCCGGCCGACGGTCGCCGTGCCGATCGCCTCCGCCCGCACGGTCGACCAGCTGCCGGCCCTGCTGGCGGTGGCCGACCTCGAACTGACGGAGGCGGAGATCACCCGCCTCACCGAGGCCTCCGCCTAGCGGGCACGGGTCCGTACGGCGCTCAGGGCTGTTGTGGCTGGGCGTACGGGGCCTGGGCGTGCGGGGCCTGGGCGTGCGGGATCTGCGGGTACGGGGTCTGCGGGTACGGCGAGGCGTACGGGGTGTAGGCGGCCTGCGGCTGGGGTGAGCCGTATCCGGTGTGTCCGGGGTACCCGTAGTACCCGGACTGCGGATGCGCCGCGCCCATCGGGTACCCGTACGCCCCGTGCGTGCCGTAGACCCCGTACACCGGCAGGGGCGCGGGCGCGGCCAGCCGGGACGCGTGCTCCAGCGTCGGCCGGGCCACCTCCCTGCGCCGCCACAACTCGTTCAGCAACTCCCGCTCCCGTGCGACGAAGTCGGCGCCGCCCCGCCCTTGCCGTCCGCGGTGCCGCAGGAACGCGAGAGACGTGGCGTAGGCCTCGTACTGCGCGACCGCCCGTGCCGCGGGCCTGCCCAGGTGACGGCGGGCGTACTGCCGGGCCATCCTGCGCGCCCGCATCGAGCCGAGGGCGTACGGCTCGGCCGGGCCGATCCAGCCGGCGGCCGTGTACGCGGGCAACTCGTCGCGCACGGTGCCCAGCTCCCGCTGGCGCGTCCACACCACCAGCCAGGTCAGCACCCCGAACGCGGGCACCATGATCGCCCCGTACACGGCGAAGAAGCCCCATTCGCCGAAGGTCGCCGAGCCGTTCCACAGGGCGTGCATGAGCATCGCGAGGAACAGGCCGCACAGGGGGAGCACCACGCGCCGCACCCGCTGCCGCTCGCCGGACAGTGCGGCGATGCCGAAGCCGAGGCCGGTCAGGACCGTGAACAGGGGGTGCGCGAACGGCGACATGACGACGCGCACGAAGAACGTCGCGACGGTGACGGAGGCGATGCCGCCGTCCCCGGTGAGCTGGTCGGTGCCGAAGGCGTTGCCGAGGTAGAGGATGTTCTCGGTGAACGCGAAGCCGGTGGCGGTGATCCCGGCTATCACCACCCCGTCGACGATCCCGGTGAAGTCCCGCCTGCGGAACAGGAACACGAGGAGAACGGCCGCCGCCTTGGCGGACTCCTCGACGACGGGCGCGATGACCGTCGCGCCCAGGGTGTCGGCGTGGGCGGGGTCGGCCGTCGCCGTCGCTATCCAGCGGACCGCGAAGCTGTTCGCGACGATCGCTATCAGCGCCGCCGCACACGCGCCCCACGCGAACGTGAAGACGAGATTCCGCCAGGGGCCGGGCTCCACCCGGTCGAGCCAGCGGAACGCGGCGATGAGCAGCGGCACGGGCAGCACCGCGAGGCCCAGTCCCACCAGGAACCCCTCCGTGCCCGTCTGCTCACGGACCAGGGCGAGGATCACCAGCCCCGACAGGGCGAGCAGCGTGATCAGCGCGCCGTAGCGGACCCACTTGTGCTGCCACCAGTGCGCGTGCCGCAGCACACCGCCCTCGGCCGGGCCGCCGGGCTGCGGCGGGTGCGGGGGAAGCGGTGGGAACGGGGAACTGGTGGCCACGGCATCGACCCTAACGAGGGAGAGGACGGTGGTGGGGGGAATTCCGGCTGGTCAGTGGTCCCGGCGACCCTCGTGCTGTACGCGGCGGAAGAGCAGGTCGTTCACCACATGACCCTTGTCCAGCCCCTGTCCCTCGAAACGGGTCAGCGGCCGGAAGCCGGGACGCGGCGAGAAACCGCCGCCGGCCCGGCTGTTGGCGAAGGCCGGGTGCGCGGTGAGCACCTCGAGCATCTGCTGCGCGTACGGCTCCCAGTCGGTCGCGCAGTGCACGAGCGCGCCCGGTCTCAGCCGGGTCGCGGCCAGGTCGAGGAACTCCGGCTGGATGAGGCGCCGCTTGTGATGGCGCTTCTTGGGCCAGGGATCGGGGAAGTAGACGCGCAGCCCGTCGAGGGAGTCCGGGGGGAGCATCTCGCGGAGCAGGATGATCGCGTCGCCGTTGGCCACGCGGACGTTTCTCAGGCCGGTCCGGTCCGCCAGGTTGAGGAGATTGCCCTGGCCGGGAGTGTGGACGTCCACGGCGAGGATGTTCGTCTCCGGGTCGGCGGCGGCCATCTGGGCGGTGGCCTCGCCCATGCCGAAGCCGATCTCCAGGACGACCGGACGGTCGTTGCCGAACAGGTCGGCGAGGTCGACTTGGTGGCCGTCGATGTCCAGGCCCCACTTCGCCCAGAGCCGCTGGAGGGCGTCGGCCTGTCCCGCGGTCACCCGGCTGCGGCGCGGCTGGAAGCTCCTGATCCGCCGCTCGAAATGCGACCCGGCGGGATCGGCCCTCGGACCGTCGGGGAAGCGCGGCTCGCCCTTGGCGCGGGTACGGCGGACGGACTCGCCGGGGTGGTGATCACCGGGGGCGGGCCTGGGAGGTTCTGGGGTACTCAGCGAATCAGACACAGTGCGGTCGATTTTACGGGCGCCGGCGGGGGTGGGCCGGGCCGGCCGGAGTGCGTGCGGACGAGGGGTGATCACCGTGGCGCCGCCGCCCGCCTACACCGGTCCCCGTGTCCCCGGTCCCCGCGTCCCCGGGGACTCCGGCGCCCGCAGGGCCGCCAGTGCCCTGCGGGCCACCTCCCGGCCGATCGGCAGGGAGGCCGTCGCCGCCGGTGAGGGGGCGTTCAGCACGTGGATCGCGCGCGGGGACTGCCGTATGAGGAAGTCGTCGACCAGGGAGCCGTCCCGGCGGACGGCCTGGGCGCGGACGCCGGGGGCCGCGCGGACCAGGTCCTGCGGCTCGACGGCCGGCAGCAGGCGGCGGACCTCGTCCACGAAGGCGCGCTTGGACAGCGACCGGTGCAGCTCCCCGACGCCGTGGCGCCAGTGCCTGCGGGCCAGGCGCCAGGCGCCGGGCCAGGCCGCCGTGGCCGCGGCCTCGCGTGGGCGGACGACCCCCCAGCCGTACCCCTCGCGGGCCAGGGCCGGGACCGCGTTGGGCCCGACGTGGACGCTGCCGTCCAGACCGCGGGTGAGATGCACGCCGAGGAACGGGAAGGCCGGGTCGGGGACCGGGTAGACCAGCCCGCGCACCAGGCCCTGGCGGGCCAGCTCGTAGTACTCGCCGCGGAACGGGACGATGCGGACCTCGGGATCGTCGCCGGTCAGGCGGGCGATCCCGTCGCAGTGCAGTCCCGCGCAGTTCACCAGGACGCGACCGCGGACGACGTCCCCGCGCGCGGTGAGCACGGCCACACCGAGGTCGGGGCGGCGGTCGACGCGGACCACCCGCGCGCCGTAGCGGATCTCCGCGCCGGAGGCCTCGCCGAGCTGCCGGGCGACCGCGGTGAAGTCGCAGATGCCGGTCGTGCCGACGTGGATCGCCGCCAGGCCGGTGACCTCCGGCTCGTACTCCGCGATCTGGGCGGGGCCCAGCTCGCGGACCGCGATCCCGTTCTCCCGGCCGCGCTGGGCCAGGGCGTGCAGGCGGGGCAGCTCCGCGCGGTCCGTCGCGACGATCAGCTTGCCGGTCACGGCGTGCGGGATGCCGTACTCCGCGCAGAACTTGATCATCTCGGCGGAGCCCCGGACCGCGTAACGCGCCTTGAGCGAGCCGGGGCGGTAGTAGATCCCGCTGTGGATGACGCCGCTGTTGCGGCCGGTCTGGTGGCGGGCCGGGCCCGGTTCCTTCTCCAGCACGGTCACCCGGGTGCCCGGCGCGGCACGGCTGATCGCGTGCGCCGTCGACAGGCCGACGATCCCGCCTCCGATCACCAGCACGTCGCAGTCGTAGCCGATCGCCCGCACCTGCACCACCTCCCGGTTTCGATAGTGCACTGCGCCACTGACAATGCCTTCAAACCCGTGAGGCGCCACCGGCGCGGCCGGCTCAGGCCGGCGTCATCAACAGCGGCCGGGCCCGCTCGCGCAGCTCGACCACGCGCGGCTCGTCGCCGTACGGCTCCAGGCGGTGCAGGAGGTCCTTGACGTACTCGGTGGTGCGGGCGGACGAGATCCGGCCGGCCACCTCCACCGCCCGCACGCCCTGCGCGCATGCCGCGTCCAGATTGCCCGATTCCAGCTCGGCTACGGCCGACACGACGAGCCGCAGGCCGTGCGAGCGCACGAATTCCTCCGTCGGCTGCGACAGCGCCTGCTCCGTGAAGCGGCGCACCTGGCGTGGTGCCTTCAGGTCGCGGTAGCACTCGGCGGCGTCGGCGGCGAAACGGTCGTAGGAGTAGAAACCCAGCCAGGTCGGGTCGTGGTCGCCGTCGCGGGCCCGCTCCAGCCAGCTCTCGGCCGCCTTCAGGGCGGCGCCGGCGGCCTGAGCGTCACCGGCGCGCGCGTGGGCGCGTGCCTCGACGAGCCGGAAGAAGCTCATCGTGCGGGCCGTGGCCAGACCGCGGTTGCGCTCCAGGGCGGCCTGGGCGAGGTCGACGCCCTCGTCGCCGAAGCCGCGGTAGGTCGCCTGGAGGGACATGGAGGCCAGGACGTATCCCCCGAGGGGTACGTCGGCCGCCGCGCGCGCGAGGCGCAGCGCCTGGATGTAGTAGCGCTGGGCGGCCTCCTGCTGACCGGTGTCGAAGGCGATCCAGCCCGCGAGCCGGGTGAGTTCGGCCGAGGCGCCGAACAGGGCACGGCCGACCTCGTCGGAGTACGCGCCGAGCAGCAGCGGGGCCGCCTCCACCCGCAGGCACTCCGGCACCATGGACGAACGCCAGTCGCCGCCGCCGTACTTGGAGTCCCAGCGCCTGGCGTCCTCGGCGGCCTCCCGCAGTTTCCGTACGTCACTGTGGCCGACTTTGAGCGGTGCGCCGGAGGCCTCGGCGGAGTTCACCTCGCGCGCCACCGAACTGTCGGCCGGGGTTATCAGCCACCGCGAGGCGGGCGTCGCGTACGCGCTCACCGCGAACGAACCCGCCAGCGACTGCCAGATGCCGCCCGAGCCCGCCCGGCGCCCCGCGAGGTCGAGCCGGTACAGCTCGGTCGCCGAGCGCACGGCCTGGCCGACGTCCCTGGGGAAGGCCAGGCCCACTTCGGGCGCGGGGTCCGCGTCCGCCAGCCCGATCTCGTGCAACGGCACGGGCCGGCCGAGCTTCTGGCCGATGGCGGCCGCGATCAGATGTGGCGCGGCGCCCTGCGGCACCATGCCCTTCGACACCCAGCGCGCCACCGACGTCTTGTCGTAGCGAAGCGTCAACCCGCGTTGTGCGCCAAGGTCGTTGACGCGACGCGCGAGTCCCGCGTTGCTGATTCCCGCGAGGGCGAGAACGGCGCCGAGTTTTTCGTTCGGCCCGCGTTGCTCCCTGGACATTGCGCCACCCCTCGACACAGACGGCTGCCGCGCTGGCATAACCATGCGGCATTCGTAAAACCCAGCGTAGTTCGCCGCATCCCAAGCGTTAAGGGGCATTCTTCCGGTTGGCGGGATTGTGGTCCGTACGGAAGTACGGGTCCCCATACGCACGGTTGCGGCGTGCTCCCGACGTGTGGCCGTGCGCCCGTCCGTGCGCTCTACTCCGGCCAACCGGGGAGCGCTTCCATGGGCGGTGCGTGGGTCGGCCCGCTGTACTGGATCCAGTGGGCTGGGGGACACCGCCGCCACAATCCCCGCGGGCGGCGGAGCGGTCCGGGGGGCGTTCTCCGCCTCCCGGACCGACGCGCCGTGTCGAGGGTGCGAGCGTGACGGAGCGTGTGCGAACCTGTGTGAACAGCGGTTCGGCACGCGGTATTTGGCTGAAAATCGACCCTGTGTTCCGTCGGCGAATACGCCTCCCACCATGGAAATCCAGGGCGCTCGGGGCGTTCTGGGGGAGCGTATCGGGGGCGCATTCGCGTCGCACGCGCGGGGGTGCACGCGGTGATCGCCGCCCCACGCGCGGGAGTTCACCCAGTCCTCCAGGTCGGTGCGGGGGCGCTCGGGCGGGCGCACTCGGCGGATCCTGCGCGGCGTCACCTCCCTCTGCGGCGCGTTCTTCGTGGCAGCATGTGAACCGTTCGGACGGTGCAGCTGTTGTCCACAGCCTGTGGAGGCGTCGATGCGGTGGTTGGTGGGATGGAGCAGCACCGCCGCGGCCACCGGCCCCGGTGGCCCCGGCACATCGGGAGCGGGGGCGTACGGCGGCCCCGGCGCGTACGCCGCCGAGGACGGCGGCCGGATCGGCCATGACGGTGAGACGCTGCACCCGGTCGGCTCCCAACTCCTGTGGGGCGACCCGGATCCGCTGTGGGCGGTCGGCGACTGGCGGTCCGACGAGGTGCGCGTGGTGCGGGCCGACGCCCGGACCCGGATCGCGGTCCTCGGCACGTGCGGGGCGACGGACGAACAGCTGCGCGTCGGCCTGTTCGCCGCGCGCGGAGGCGCACTGCGGCATCTGACGGCCTGGCCCGGCAGCTACACCGCGATCGTCCAGGTCGACCGGCGCATCACCGTGTGCGGCGATCTCGCGGGCGCCCGCCCGGTGTTCCACACCCCCTGGGCGGGCGGTACCGCGTACGCGACGGCCGCGCTGCCGCTGGCCGACCTCATCGAGGCCAACCTCGACTTCGGCCATCTCGCCGCCCTGCTCGCCGCTCCCGACGTACCGGCCGCCGTGCAGGACTCCACCCCCTACGACGGCGTACGGCGCATTCCGCCGGGGCACGCACTCATCCTGCGCGCCGGTGCCCGCGAGATCGCCGGGTACGAGCAGGTCGCCTCGCTCGCCGTGGCCGCCGCCCCGGCCGACCCGGACAGCGCGGTCGACGGCGTCCGAGACGCCCTCGTCGAGGCGGTACGCGCGCGTCTGTCGGCGCCGCGGCACGTCCCCGACATCGACCCCGGCCCCGTACCCGGCATGGGGCCCGCGGAACGGCGTGCAGCGCGCGGGATGCCGGTTCCGGGCATCGGCGCCGACCTGTCCGGCGGCCCCGCCTCCGGGACGCTCGCCCTCCTCGCCGCCGGCCTTCCGGGCATGCCCGGCACCCTC
>NZ_MUBA01000283.1 GCF_002154575.1 Streptomyces bobili | reverse complement strand
TCCGGCGGGCTGGGCCGGGTCGGACACCATCTCCAGGACCCGGCCCAGCCCGCCGGAGGCCACGCGGCGCGGCGCACGGTCGCCGGTGGCGCGGGGCAGGTGGGCGATCTCGACGGCGTCCTCGCCCTCCGCGTCCGTCACATACGCGACCTGCCCGCCCGAGCCGAGCATCTCCGGGAGCCGGACCCGTACCCCGGGTGTGTCGGTGATGGTCCGCGCGGGCCCGTCGCGGTGGGTGAGCCAGTACAGGCTGCCGCGTACGACGACCGCACTCGCCCGCCCGGTCTCGTCCACGGAGATCCCGTCCACGTGCTGCGCGGCCGGGATCGGGTACGGCCGCCGCCCCGTCCGGGGCCCGCTGAGCCGTACGTCGATCCTGCGCGGCTCGGAGTCGGGGGACAGGTCGTCGACGATCCACAGGTCCCCGGCGCACTGGTACACCACGCGGGTGCCGTCGCTGGCGGCGTTGCGGGCGTAGAAGGCGTCGTGGTCGGTGTGCCGGCGCAGGTCGGAGCCGTCCGGGGCGCAGGAGTAGAGGTTGCCGACGCCCTCGTGGTCGGAGAGGAACGCGACCCGGCCGCCGACGAGCATGGGGGCGTCGAGGTGGCCCTCCAGGCCGGCGAGCAGCCGCTGTCCGTGCAGCCAGAGCCGGCCCATGGCGCCGCCCCGGTACCGCTTCCAGGAGGCGGGCTCGTGCGGTGGGGTGCCGGTGAGCAACAGGGTGCGGCGTTCGCCGTCGAGGTCGGCGCACTGGAGGTCGGAGACCGGGCCCCAGGGCAGTTTGCGGCCGGGGGAGCCGTCGGGGGAGACCTTGTAGGCCCAGGTGAAGTAGGAGAAGGGCTCGCCGTGGGAGGCGACGGCGAGGATGTCGCCTTCCGGGGTCCAGCCGCAGACGCGGGTGTCGGGGCTGCCCCAGTACGTGAGCCGCCGTCCGCCGCCGCCGTCCACGGGGATCAGGTGGATCTCGGGCACGAGGCTGCGCCAGCTCGTGTAGGCGACCTGGCGGCCGTCGGGTGAGAAGCGGGGGTGGCCGGCCTTGGTGCGGTCGGCGGTGAGCCGCCAGGCGCGGCCGGGTCCGTCGAGCGGGGCCAGCCAGAGGTCGTCCTCGGCCACGAAGCACAGCTGGTCACCGCTGAGGTGGGGCAGGCGCAAGTAGGTCACCTTTCCATGCTTTTCCGGCACGAGAGGCGGGGCAACTTATGTCTTCTTCACCGACGTGAGCCAGCACACGTACGAAACGGTTTCGTTTCGCACCTGCGCAGGGTATGTTCAGGGTGTACGGGATGAGTCCGTGCGGGAGTCGGAAGGTGAGTGGCATGACTGAGGTCGCAACGGCGCGTCGCAGTCGCATCACGCCCGAGCGTGAGGCCGAGTTGTACGCGGCCGTGCTCGATCTGCTCAGCGAGGTCGGTTACGACGCCCTGACCATGGACGCCGTCGCCGCCCGCACCCGGTCCAGCAAGGCCACGCTCTACCGCCAGTGGGGCGGCAAGGCCGAACTGGTCGTGCGCGCGATGCGGCACAACAAGCCGGGTGGCATCGCCGACGTCGACACCGGGTCCCTCCGGGGCGACCTCCACGAGTTCATGTCCCGCGAGGACGACTGCGCCATGGAGCGGAACTCCGACCTGATGCGGGCCCTCGCGATGGCCGTGCACTCCAACCCCGATCTGATGCGGGCGTTCAGGGAACTGCTCATCGAGCCCGAGATGAACGAGTTCCAGCGCGTCATGCAGCGCGCGGTGGACCGAGGCGAGGTGCGGGCCGACCGCCCCGCGCTGGAGTACATCGTGCACATGCTGGTCGGCGCCTTCGCCACCCGCACCATGATCGACGGTCTGCCTCCCACACAGGACTTCCTGCGTTCGTACGTCGACGCCGTGGTGCTCCCCGCCCTCGGCGTCCCCACCACCACCTGACCGTCCCCACGGTCCACTTCTCCTGACGTCACCGCTCACGTCGTCGGGCCGATCACCCCTGCCTTCTGCGGCCGGGGCTGGTCAACCCTGCCCTGGGGGCCTGTGCCGGAAACCCCGGCCCCCACCACCCCACGACCTGACCGGGAGTACGCCTCCGTGGCCACGTTCCTCTATAAACTCGGCCGGCTCGCCTTTCGGCGACGGCACCTCGTCGCCCTGATATGGGTCGCCCTGCTGACGCTCGCGGGCGTCGGCGCGGCCTCCGCGCCCGCACCGGGCACCACCTCCTTCTCCATCCCGGGCACGGAGGCGCAGAAGGCCTTCGACCTGCTGGAACAGCGGTTCCCGGGCGCCAGCGCCGACGGCGGGACCGGGCGCATCGTCTTCAAGGCGCCCGAGGGCGAGAAGATGACGGACGCCGACAACAAGGCGATCGTCGCCAAGACCACCAAGGAACTGAGCGACGGCTCCGAGGTCGTCTCGGTCACCGACCCGTTCACCACGAACGCCGTCAGCGAGGACGGCACGGTCGCCTACACGTCGGTGAAGTACGACGCCCCCGGCATGGAACTGGCCGACACGACGAGGGACGCCCTCGAAGCGGCCGGCGACGACGCGCGGGCCGCCGGCCTGACCGTCGACATCGGCGGCGACGCGCTCCAGGCGGCGGCCGAGCCCGGAGCGGCAGGAGAGATCGTCGGCCTCGCCCTCGCCGCGGTCGTCCTCGTCATCACCCTCGGCTCGCTGGTCGCGGCCGGACTCCCGCTGCTGACGGCGATCATCGGCGTAGGCATCGGCGTTTCCACCATCACCGCCCTCGCCAACGCGCTCGACCTCGGCGACACCACCTCCACCCTCGCGCTGATGATCGGCCTCGCGGTCGGCATCGACTACGCGCTGTTCATCGTCTCCCGCTACCGAGGCGAACTCGCCGACGGCCGGGACCGGGAGGAGGCGGCGGGCCGCGCCACCGGCACCGCCGGATCGGCCGTGGTCTTCGCGGGCCTCACCGTCGTGATCGCCCTGGCGGGCCTCGCGGTCGTCAACGTCCCGATGCTCACCAAGATGGGCCTCGCCGCGGCCGGCACGGTCGTCGTCGCCGTCCTCATCGCCCTCACCATGATCCCGGCCCTGCTCGGCTACGCGGGCCGGACGATCCGTCCGGCGGGCGAGAAGCGCAAGTCCCGGAAGAAGAAGTCCGAGAAGTTCGAGAAGCCGGACAGGTCCGGGAAGGCAGAGAAGCCTCAGGCGGCGGCCAAGGCCGGTCTCGGCACCCGCTGGGCGCACTTCGTCATCCGCCGCCCGGCCGCCGTCCTGCTGCTCGGCGTGGTCGGTCTCGGGGCGATCGCCGTCCCGGTCACCCAACTGGAACTGGGCCTGCCCGACGAAGGCTCGCAGCCGACGTCCACCACCCAGCGCCGGGCGTACGACCTGCTGTCGGACGGCTTCGGGCCCGGCTTCAACGGGCCGCTGATGATCGTCGTCGACGCCGAGAAGAGCGAGGACCCGAAGGCGGCGGTCGCCACCGTCACCGACGGGATCAAGGGACTCAAGGACGTCGTCACGGTCACCCCGGCCGCCTTCAACAAGGCCGGCGACACCGCGACGATCACCGTGATCCCGAACTCCAAGCCGTCCTCGACACAGACCGAGGACCTGGTGCACGCCATCCGCGACGAGGGCGCCGGCATCAAGGCGGACACCGGCGCGGAGGTCCTGGTCACCGGCACCACCGCGATGAACATCGACTTCTCGCAGAAGCTCAACGACGCGCTGATCCCGTACCTGGGTCTGGTGGTGGGCCTCGCCTTCCTCCTCCTCATCGTCGTCTTCCGCTCCATCCTGGTCCCGCTGAAGGCGGCCCTCGGCTTCCTGCTCAGCGTGCTCGCCGCGCTCGGCGCCGTCGTCGCGGTCTTCCAGTGGGGCTGGCTCGGCGGCCTGCTGGGCGTCGAGGAGACCGGCCCGATCATGTCGATGATGCCGATCTTCATGGTCGGCGTGGTCTTCGGCCTCGCGATGGACTACGAGGTGTTCCTCGTGACCCGTATGCGGGAGGCCTACGTCCACGGCGAGACGCCGGCCCAGGCCATCGTCACCGGGTTCCGGCACAGCTCGCGGGTCGTGGCGGCAGCCGCGGTCATCATGATGGCCGTCTTCGGCGGCTTCATCACCTCCAGCGAGCAGATGATCAAGATGATCGGCTTCGGGCTGGCCATCGCCGTCTTCTTCGACGCGTTCGTCGTCCGGATGGCGATCGTCCCGGCCGTGCTGGCCCTGCTGGGCAAGAAGGCCTGGTGGCTCCCGAAGTGGCTCGACCGTGCCCTGCCCAACGTGGACGTCGAGGGCGAGGGCCTCAAGGCCCTCGACTCCAGGAACTCGGACTCCGACCCGGACAACGACCGGGAACTGGTCCGCGCATGACGCCGCGCTGAGCGGGCGCGGTAGAGAGACGGCCGGTGAGGGCTCCGTGGGGACGGGGCGTCCTCACCGGCTTTCTTTCGCGCTCGCTCCCCACCACCGTCGTGACGCACTTTCGGGTGAGCGGCGCGTGACGTGCGGGGCGGGAGGAGCCGCTCAACGGCAGTTTTGCCCGTTCCATATGCATTCGTTTACTTGATGGACATTGCAGGCGAGTATCACCGTTATGTGCCCGATCGGTAACACGGGGCGTGGGTCGGGCGTCCGGCGCGTGTCCGGTGGTCAGGTGGGCGTGCCACGGCCGACCGGCCGGCACCCGCACCACCCGAGGAGACTCCCCGTGTCCGCAACCCCTGTTCCCGTCCGCCGTCTCGCCGCCGCCTCGCTCGCGGCCGCCGCCGTCCTCGGGGCGGTGACGCTGCCGGCCTCCGCCGCCGACCGCACACCGGACCGGCCGCGCGTGGAGATCAGCGCCGTGCAGTACGACGCACCGGGCCGTGACAGGCGCACCAACGCCTCCCTCAACAAGGAGTGGGTGGACCTGACCAACACCACCCGCCACTCCGTCAACCTCGACGGGTGGACGCTGTCGGACGAGGACGGCGAGACCTACACCTTCGACCACTACCGGCTGCCCGCCCGCGCCACGGTCCGCGTCCACACCGGCGAGGGCCGCGACACCCGCACTGACCTGTTCCAGGACCGCCGCCACCACGTCTGGGACAACCGCTCCGACACGGCCACCCTGCGCAACCACCGCGACCGCGTGATCGACGAGGCCTCGTGGGATGAGCGCCGCTCCCGCCAGGGTGACCGCCACGACGGCCGCCACGACGGCCGCTCCTGGAACGGCGACCGCCACCACGGCCACGGCGGCGACCGCCACTGACGACGACCCCGCACGGCGGCGCGTCCGGCCCTTCCTCCCGGGGCCGGGCGCGCCGCCATGACGTGGGGAGGGCGCCGGTGAAGCCCTGTCCGACCGCTACGGCCGCGCGTACGGCCGCGTCATGATCTCCAGGTTGTGGCCGTCCGGGTCGAGGAAGTACGCGCCCCGGCCGCCGAACAGGCTGTTGGTGCGGCCGGGTTGGCTGTGCCGGGGGTCGGCGTAGTACGTGACGCCGACCGCCTCCAGGCGGGCGATCATCGTGTCGAACTGTTCCTCCGCCACGAGGAACGCGTAGTGCTGGGACTGGATCGGTTCGTCGCGCTTCTCGTAGAAGTCGAACGTGACGCCGTTGCCGAGGTCGACCGGCAGGAACGGGCCGAAGGGCGCGCCGACCGGCAGGCCCAGGATCGCGGCGAGGAACTCGGCCGAGAGCTGTCGGTCGTAGGCGTGCACGGCGAGGTGGTTGAGCTGGGGAAGTGCCGACTGAGTGGGCATGGTGAGTGACGGTCTCCGGTCTCGGTGTCCAGGGGTGCCCTCGTGAGAGGGCGGGTGGGAAGGAAGAAGGACGCGGAGAGGGGACGGCGGGCCTCTGGCCCGCCTCGCGCTCACGCCGAGGCCGGGCGCCTCACTCGTGCGTGGCCCATGGCCGACCCGGCAGTCACCCGAGGGACGCTAGTGGCCGGAGCGGGACGACCGCAATGACGTTTCCGGCTGAGTGGGTGCGATCGGGCCCGTCGAGGAGCACCCTGGAAGCAGATGTTCCGGAGGTGATCGTCATGACGCAGACAGCGATGCACACCGCGGTCGGATGGCACGTGGAGCTGGAGTTCACGGAGGACGACCAGCACACGCGCGCCGCGGCACTGGTCAGGTTGCCCGACGGGTCCGAGGTCCGGGCCCATGGGCATGCCAGCCGGCACCGGGTCGACCCCAACCAGCCGCGGGTCGGCGAGGAGATCGCCGGCGCACGGGCGCTGAACGAGATCGCCATGCAACTGCTGACGAAGGCCCACCACGAGATCGACGACGCGTCGGGGAGGACCTCGCACCCGATCCACGTATGAGGGGACACGTTCGAGGGGAGCGGAGCCGCTCGCGTCTCAGCCGACGGTCGCCGTCGCCGTCCGTACCGCCCGTACCAGCGCCTGCGCGCGGGGGTCCGCCGTCACGCTCGACCGGAAGCCGTTGGTGACGTACCCGAAGGCGATGCCCGACTCCGGGTCGGCGAAGCCGAGGGGGCCGCCGCGGCCGGGGTGGCCGAAGGAGGCGGGGGACAGCAGCGGCGAGGCGCTGCCGTGCAGCATGTAGCCGAGGCCGAAGCGGGTGTTGACGACGAGCACCCGGTCCGCTCCGGACGACCGCTCACCGCGCGCCGCCTCCAGCGTCCGAGGCGTGAACAGGGGGCGGTTGCCGTCGACCTCGCCGATCAGTGAGGCGTAGAAGCGGGCCAGGCCGTCGGCCGTGGCGATGCCGTTGGAGGCGGGCAGGGCTGCCGCCCGGTACGCCGGGTCGTTCTCGTCGGGCAGCGGGGTGATCGCGGCGAAGGCGCGCCGGGTGAGGGAGCCGGGGTCCGCGTAGGCGTCGGCGACGGCCCGCTTGGGCCGGGTGCGCAGCGCACCCGCCTGCGCGGGTGCCTCGGTCTGTCCCACGCGCCCCACGCGCGCCCGCTCGCGGTCCGGCAGACCGAGCCACAGGTCGGCCCCGGCCGGTCCGGCGATCTCGTCGGCGATCCACGCGCCGACCGTCCGCCCGGTGATCCGCCGGATCAGTTCGCCGGTCAGCCAGCTGTAGGTCTGCGCGTGGTAGCCGTGGTCCGTGCCCGGCTCCCAGGCCGGCGCCTGCGCGGCGACGGCCGCCGCGCCGCGGTCGGGGTCGGCGGCCTCGGCGGGGGTCAGCGGCCGGTCCAGCACGGGCACGCCCGCGCGGTGCGCGAGCACGTCCCGTACGAGGGTCCGGTCCTTGCCGGCCGTCTTGTACTCCGGCCAGTACGCCCCCACCGGCGCGTCGAGATCCAGTTCCCCGCGCTGCCACAGCATCAGGAGTACGGCGGCGGCGACGCCCTTGGTCGCGGACCGCACGATCTGAGCCGTACCCCGCTTCCAGGGAGCCCCGGCGCCGGAGTCCGGTGCCCCGCCGTCGACGTCCCGGCCGCCGCCCCACAGGTCGACGACCTTGTGCCCGTCCCGGTAGACGGCGACGGCCGCGCCCCGCTCCCCGAGCACCTCGAAGTTGCGGGCGAACGCCTCCCTGACCGGCTCGAAGCCGGCGGTCACCGTGCCGTGCACATCCACGTCCGTACGTCCTCTCGGCTCTCCTGCGACCTTGAGGACAACCCGGCCGCCGAGCCGACGATTCCTGTGTCCGGTCAGCCCAGGAGGATCGTTACGTCGATGTTGCCGCGTGTCGCGTTCGAGTACGGGCAGACCTGGTGCGCCGCGTCCACCAGCCTGGCGGCCACGGCCGCGTCGAGCACGGGCAGCGAGACACTGAGGGCGACCGCGAGGCCGTAGCCCTGGGTGGTGTTGGGGCCGATGCCGACCTTGGCGGCGACCGTGGAGCCGGTGAGGTCGAGGCCCGCGCGCTTGCCGACGAGGATCAGCGCGTTGTGGAAGCAGGAGCTGTAGCCGGCCGCGAAGAGCTGTTCGGGGTTGGTGCCGTTGCCGTCGCCGCCCAACTGCGGCGGCATGGCCACCTTCAGCTCGATCTGCCCGTCCTGGCTGGTGACATAGCCGTCCCGGCCACCGTGCGCGGTGGCCTCGGCCACGTACATGATCTTCGTCGGACGGGTGTCGACCGTGTCGGCGGTATGGATGGTGCTGACGGTGTCGACGGCGGCGCCTTCGGTCACTGCGGGACCTCCCCCAGAGCTGTGCCCAATTACATCGTGCACAAGGTACCGGCCGGTAGGGCAGTGTTGAACTACCAGGGGGGTAGTAACCGCAGGTAACAGCGAAGGGGATCCGGTGAGCGCCGCCGACGGGTCAGCGCCCGCGCTCCGCAGCCCCGTGCGCCTTCTCCGCGAGCCCCCACAGTTCCTCGCGCAGACGCGCGACCTCCGCCATGTCGAGCCCGGTCGACGCGAGCAGCGCACCGGGCACCCGCTCCGCGCGCCCCTTCAGTTCCTCGCCGCGCCCCGTGCACGCGACGAGCACCGAGCGCTCGTCGCGGGCCGACCGCTCCCGGTGCACGAGCCCCGCCGCCTCCAGCCGCTTCAGCAGCGGCGACACCGTGCCGTAGTCCAGCCGCAGGGCCGCCGCCAGCTCCTTGACCGTGGTCTCGCCGCGCTCCCACAGCACCAGCAGGACGAGGTACTGCGGATAGGTGAGACCGAGGTCGTCGAGGAGCGGCCGGTAGGCCGCCGTCACCGCGCGCTGGGCCGCGTACAGCGCGAAGCACAGCTGCTCGTCCAGCGACAGCGAGCCCTCGCCCGTCCGGTCCTGGTGGGTCACGCGCGCATCCGTCACGCCCCCATTGTCACGGAGCGCGGGTCGAAACCGAACGGCAGCTCCAGCCGGTGCGCGCGCATCAGCGCGTCGTCGGCGAGCAGCTCGGCCGTGCGGCCGTCCGCCGCGATCACGCCCTCGCTGAGGATCATGGCCCGCGGGCACAGTTCGAGGGCGTACGGCAGGTCGTGCGTGACCATGAGGACCGTGACGTCGAGGGAGCGCAGGATGTCGGCGAGCTCGCGGCGTGAGGCGGGGTCGAGGTTGGAGGACGGCTCGTCCAGGACGAGGATCTCCGGTTCCATCGCCAGCACGGTCGCGACGGCGACCCGGCGGCGCTGCCCGAACGACAGGTGGTGCGGCGGACGGTTCTTGAACTCGGCCATGCCGACCTGCGCGAGCGCCCGGTCCACGCGCTCCTCCAGCTCGGCGCCCCGCAGTCCGGCCGCGGCGGGCCCGAACGCCACGTCCTCCCGCACGGTCGGCATGAACAGCTGGTCGTCGGGGTCCTGGAAGACGATGCCGACCTTGCGCCGGATCTCCGCCATGTGCCGTTTGTCGACGGGCAGCCCGGCGACCGTCACCGTGCCGGTGCCGCCGGTGTGGATGCCGTTGAGGTGCAGCACCAGGGTGGTCTTGCCGGCGCCGTTCGGCCCGAGCAGCGCCACCCGCTCCCCGCGCGCGATCGAGAAGTCCACCCCGAACAGCGCCTGGTGGCCGTCGGGGTAGGCGAAGGCGAGGCCCGAGACCTCGAGGGAAGCAGTCACAGGGTCCATCCCAGCACGCAGACGACGAGGGCGGCGAACGGCAGGGTCAGCGCGTGGGACCACTGCGCCCGGGACGCGGTCACCTCGTCGATCACCGGCATGGAACCGGCGTACCCCCGGCTGACCATGGCCAGGTGCACGCGCTCCCCGCGTTCGTAGGAGCGGATGAACAGAGCGCCCGCGGACTTGGCGAGGACACCCCAGTGCTTGACGCCGCTCGCCTCGAACCCGCGCGACTCCCGCGCGATCCTCATGCGCCGCATCTCGTCGGTGATGACGTCGCCGTAGCGGATCATGAAGGAGGCGATCTGCACGAGGAGCGGGGGGAGCTTCAACCGCTGGAGGCCCAGGAGGAGTTCGCGCAGTTCGGTGGTGGAGGCGAGCAGGACGGAGGAGGCGACGCCGAGGGTGCCCTTGGCGAGCACGTTCCAGGCGCCCCACAGCCCGTTGACGCTGAGGGACAGCCCGAGGACGTCCACCCGCTCGCCCTCGGCGACGAACGGCATCAGCACGGCGAAGGCGACGAACGGCACCTCGATCAGCAGCCGCTTCAGCAGGAAACCGGCCGGTACGCGCGCGTGGAAGGCGACGACGGCGAGCAGGACGGCGTACAGGCCGAACGCCCACATCGCCTCCCGCGGGGTCGAGACGACGACCACGACGAAGGCGAAGGCGGCGGCGAGCTTGGTGTGCGGCGGCAGGGCGTGCACGGGCGAGTGTCCGTGCCGGTAGAGCCGGTGCGCGTGCCCAGCGCCCACGTCAGACGTTCTCCACGGTCGTCGGGGACGCGTCGGTGCTCTGGCGCCGGCGTACGGCCCAGAACACGGTGCTGCCCGCGACGACGGTCACGCCGACCCCGATGACGCCCGCGAGCCCGCCGGACAGCCGGGCGTCGGTGACGTCCTTGACGCCGTAGTCGGCGAGCGGGGAGTCCGAGACGGCGTGCTCCTCGGCCTTCTTGTCGATGCCCTTGTCGGCGGCGACCTTCTCCAGGCCGTCCGGACTCGACGAGGCGTAGAAGCTGACGAAGCCGGCCAGGACGAGGGAGGTGACCAGGCCGGTCGCCCACAGCGTGCGCCGGGAGGTGCGCGCCGCGACGGGCGCCGTGCGAGCCCCCTCGGCGGCGGGCACATCGACGAGTTCCCCGTTCACCCGCAGCCGGAGCTTCTGCTGCAGCCCGCGCGCCCCGTACACGAGGTCCGGCCGTACGGCGATCACGGCGCCGACCGTGAGGGCGGTGATCGTGGCCTCGCCGATGCCGATCAGCACGTGCACGCCGACCATGGCGGTGGCCACCTTGCCGATCGCCACGTCGGTGGTGCCGCCGACCGCGTACATCAGGGTGAAGGCGAGGGCCGCCGCCGGCACGGACAGCAGCGCGGCGACGAAGGAGGCGGCGGTGACGGAACGGGGCGTGCGTGGCAGCACCTTCAGCAGGCCGCGGAAGACGGCGTAGGCCACCACCGTCGTCACGACCGCCATGTTGGTGATGTTCACGCCGAGCGCGGTCAGCCCGCCGTCGGCGAAGAGGATGCCCTGCATGAGCAGGACCACGGACACGCAGAGGACCCCGGTGAAGGGGCCCACGAGTATCGCGGCCAGCGCACCGCCGAGAAGATGCCCGCTTGTTCCGGCCGCGACGGGGAAGTTGAGCATCTGTACGGCGAAGATGAACGCGGCCACCAGACCGGCCAGCGGCGCGGTGCGCTCGTCGAGTTCGCGGCGCGCGCCGCGCAGGCTCACGGCGATGGCGCCCGCGGCGAGGACTCCGGTGACGGCGGAGGTCGGGGCGTTGATGAATCCGTCGGGTACGTGCACCGTTCGATGATAGTGGCTTAATGCGAATGGGTTGCAAGAGCGAGTCCGTCTTTGTAGGACTCCCCTCGTGTGACGCGGTGGCGAGGTTCGTGTATCGCACATGTGAGATACCCCCGCTCCAGGGGGCGGGGGCCGCGAAATATGCGACATTGGAAGGGGAGCGGACGCACAGCTTCCACAACAGGTCACGCAGCGTGAGAGGGCGGCCGATGTCTGTAGTCGAGCAGTACGCGCGAGCCCACATCGTCACGGACGCGGACCTGGTCGAGGAGGAACAGAGCGCCGTCCCCGTCGTCCTGCGCTACGACCCCGACGACGACCCGCGCGCCGTCCGCGTCGGACTCCCCGGCACCCACGAGTGGACCATCGCCCGCGCCCTCCTCGAACAGGGACTGCGCGCCCCGGCCGGCAGCGGAGAGGTCCGCGTGTGGCCCTGCGGACGGGTCCAGGCCATCGTCGAGTTCCACTCCGCGCAGGGCGTCTCCGTGGTGCAGTTCGAGTCCAAGACGCTGCTGCGCTTCCTGCGCCGCACCTACTCGGCCACGGCGCAGCCGGTCAGCAACTGACACCGTCGGCAACCGGGCGTCGGCAACCGACCGGTCAGCCGCCCGCCTTCAGCAGCGCCGCCACGATCGGTCCCGCCGACTCGCTCCCGTGGCCGCCCTGCTGGACCACGCCGGCCGCCGCCAGGTCACCGCGGTAGGCGGTGAACCAGCCGTTGGCCTCCTTCTGTCCGTCGACCTCGGCGGAGCCCGTCTTGGCGCCGTAGTCCGGGCCGAGCCCGGCCATCGCCTCGGCGGCGGTGCCGTAGGCGGCCGTGTAGTTCATCAGCTCCCGCAACTGCGACACCGTCTTCGCGGACATCGTGCGCGCGGCCTTCGCCAGGGTGCGGTCGTCGACCGAGGGGGCGACCAGATACGGCTGGTGGAAGCTGCCCGACCTGACCGTCGCCGCGACCGACGCCATGTTCAGCGGGTTCATCCGCACCCCGCCCTGGCCGATCAGCTCCGCCGCTTTCTGGGCCGCCGACTGGACCGGCACCGCGCCGTCGAAGGTCGGCACGCCGATCGCCCAGTTGTTCAGCGACAGGCCGAAGACCTGCTGGGCCTGCTTGGTCAGACTGTCGTCGTCGAGCTTGCCCGCCTGGCTGATGAAGGCCGTGTTGCAGGAGCGCGCGAAGCTCGCCTTGAAAGTGCCGCCCTTGATCTCGAACTTGTCGTCGTTCTGGAACTTCCAGCCGCCGTAACTGAAGAACTTCGGGCACGGATGCGTCTTGTCCGCCGACGCCAGGTCCTTCTCGATGAGCAGCGAGGAGGTGATGACCTTCATCGTGGAGCCGGGCGCCAGCGAGCCCTGGAACGCCGTGTTGAAGTTGGGGTTGCTGTTGGCGACCGCGAGGATCTCGCCCGTGGAGGCGCGGGTCACCACGACCGACGCCCGCGCGCGGCTCGCGACCTGCTTCTCGGCGGCGGCCTGGAGGGACGGGCTCAGCGTCGTCTTCACCGTGCCCGGCGTGCCCTTGCTCAGTTCCAGCAGCGTCTTGTCGGAGGACTTCTTCGCCTTCGACGCCTTGCCGCGCTGCACCCGCAGTTCGACCCCGGCCGTGCCGCCGGCCTTCTTGCCGTACTTCTCGCGCAGCCCGTCCAGGACCGTGCCCAGCGACGGGTACGCCTTCGCGGTCAGCTCGCCGCCGTCGCGGTCGAGCGCCTTGACCGGCGGATCGCCGGCCTCGCCGGTCACCAGCCTGTCCCCGTCGGCCAGTTCGGGGTGGACGACCGAGGCGTGCCAGTCGACCAGCGGCTTGCCGTCCTCGGCCCGCCGCACCACGGTCAGCGCGCTGTCGTACGCCACCGGCTTGCTGGTCTTCTTGAAGGTGACCGTGCCCTTCACGGCGAAGGGGACCTTGTCGCCCGCGGGCGTGCCCGCGGTGAGGGTGGCGCCGGTGATGCGGGCGTCCTTGGTGTAGCCGGTGAGCAGGGCCGTGGCCGCCGCCGGGTCGTCGGTGACGGCGGCGGCCTGGGTGATCCTGCCCTGCTGCCAGGCGGTCAGGAAGGACCGGGCCGCGGTGGTGACCTCGGTCGCCGACAGGGGGCCGGTCTTGACCGCCGGCTTCTTCGCCGCGGCGGCCGACGTGTCGTCGGCCGCGGCGCCACCGCCGTACAGCGCGTAGACGCCGATGCCGGCGCCGCCGACGACGACGGCGATCATGCCGCCGACCATGGCCGGCCGCTTGCTGCTTCGTCGCTCGGCGACGCGCCTTCTCTTGCCCACAGCCCGCGATCCTCCGTGTTGTACGGGGGGCCGCCTCGCCCCACTGTCCCCGCTGTCACCACAGTCACCGTGGTGCGGGCCACCCTCACCGGCACCGACGACGGCGCCCAGCCTAGAGTCCCCGCCTGTGGGGGTGACGTCACCTGTGACGTCAGCCACGCCCAACGAGTGGCGTCAGGCGCCCGATCGCAGTACGGCCGCGACGATCGGGCCCGCCGCGTCGACGCCGTGACCACCGTCCTGGACCATGGCCGCGGCGGCGACATCGCCTCGGTAACCGGTGAACCAGCTGTCGGAGCTGGCCTTCCCGTCGACCTCGGCCGAGCCGGTCTTCGCACCGATCCGGCCGTTCAGCCCGGACATCACCCCGGCGGCGGTGCCGCTGGTCGCGGTGCGGTTCATCATGACGCGGAGCTGCTCCACCGTGCTCGCGGGCAGCCCGCGGGCGTGGGCGAGTTCGCGGCCGTCGAGGCTCCGCGGCACGATCACCGGCTGCCGGAAGGTGCCCGTCATCGCGGTCGCCGTCACCGAGGCCATGTTCAGCGGGTTCATCTGGACCTGGCCCTGGCCGATCAGGGCGGCGGCGGTGTCGGGGCCGCCGGAGGCCGGGACGGAGCCGTCGAAGGACGGGATGCCGGTCTGCCAGTCGAGGCCGATCCCGAAGCCGTCCCTGGCCTCGTTGGTCAGCGAGTCGACCTTCACCTCGTCGGCGTACTTCACGAACGCCGTGTTGCAGGAGCGCGCGAAGCTCTCGGCGAGGGTCGCGTCCTCGTTCGGCTTCATGTTCTTGATGTTGCGGAAGGTCTGGCTCTGCCAGGTCGCGTCCGCCGGACAGGGCGCCGGGCCGGTCGCGGTGGTGATGTCGTTGTCGATGAGCGTGGCCGCGCTGACGATCTTCATGGTGGAGCCGGGCGCCACCTGCCCCAGGAAGGCCGCGTTCCAGCCGTCGTTGCGGTTGTTGGCGATCGCCAGCACCTCACCGCTGCTCGGCTGGACGGCCACCACCGACGACTCGGCGTACCTCAGGACCGCCTTCTCGGCGGCGGCCTGCGCGCTCGCCCGGAGCGTGGTGGGCACCCGGCCCGCCTTGCCCTTCGCCAGGGTCAGCAGCGGGGTGTCGGCGGACTCGGGGGCGGCGTGGCGGATCGCCAGCTCGACGCCGGCCGTGCCGCCCGCCTTGTCGCCGTACTTGGCGCGCAGTTCGTTCAGGATCGGCCCCAGCGAGGGGTACTTCTTCTGGGTCAGGACCTTGCCGTCACGGTCCACGGCCTCGATCTCCGGTGCCGCCGACTCGCCCGTGACCAGCGTGTCGTCCATGTTCTTCAGCTCGGGGTGCACGACCGACGGCTGCCAGTCGACCAGCGCCCTGCCGGTGGTCACCCCGCGCACGACGGTCAGCCGGCTGCTGTAGGCGAGCGGCTCGGACTTCCCCTCGTACGACACCGTCGCCTTCACCGTGAACGGCACCGTGGCCCCGGTCGGCGCACCCGGCGTGATCTTCACACCGGTGATGTGCGCGGCCTGGCCGTACGAGGTGAGGAGCGGCTCCGCCTTCCCGGCGTTGTTGGTGAGCGCCGCCGCGCTCGCCGCCTGCCCCTGCTCCCAGGCCGCGAAGAACGCGCTGCTGGCCTCCTTCACCTCGCCGCCGCTCGGCGGACCGGTCCGCACGGGCTCCGCCTTCGCCTCCGGCGTGCCACCGCCGTCCCCGTTCAGCGCGTTGACGATGTTGAAGGCGCCGTACCCGGCCCCGCCCACCATGACGGTGAAGACCGTTCCGACGATCGCCGCCTTGGCCCCCTTGCGCATTGCCACCCCTCCCCGTTGGCCTACCAGGCCTTTCTGAACGCGTTCAGAAAGCTCCCCTCAGGCTCACAGTAAGCGGAAGCGGGGCTTGCGGGGCGGGAGTTGTTTGAATCGTTAGACCCAGGTGTCCAGCCACATCCGCGACCGCCAGTCGTCGATCGGGATGGCCGTCCCGGTGTACAGGGGCCAGAAGTAGATGAAGTTCCACGCGATCAGCAGCACCAGGACGCCAGCGCCCGTCGCGCCCACCACCCGCCGGGTGTCGCTCGCCCCCGGCCGGCCGACCAGCGCCCCGATCATCATCGCCACCGCCAGACACAGGAACGGCAGGAAGACCACGGCGTAGAAGAGGAAGATCGTGCGCTCCTGGTACAGGAACCACGGCAGATACCCGGCCGCGATGCCGCACACGATCGCGCCCGCCCGCCAGTCGCGGCGGAAGAACCAGCGCCACAGCACGAACAGCACCGCGAAGCAGGCCGCCCACCACAGCATCGGCGTGCCGATCGCCAGCACCTCGCGCGCGCACTTCTCGCCCGCGTCCACCGGACAGCCGTCCGTGCCGGGCGCCGGGGACTCGTAGAAGTACGACACCGGACGGCCCAGGACCAGCCAGCTCCACGGGTTCGACTGGTAGGTGTGCGGCGAGGTGAGGTGGGTGTGGAACTCGTACACCTCGTGCTCGTAGTGCCACAGGCTGCGCAGCCAGTCCGGGAACAGCCACGTCCAGCCGCCGCCCCTGCCGTCGGTGGCCGCCCAGTTGCGGTAGTAGCCGCCCGAGCCGCTGTCCGAGGAGAGGATCCAGCCCGTCCACGACACGACGTAGGTCGCCAGCGCGACCGGCACGGTGGCCAGGAACGCCCAGCCCGTGTCCCGCTTCAGCACCACCCGGTACGGGTGCCGCGCACCCGCCACCCGGCGTGCGGCGACGTCCCACAACACCGTCATCAGGCAGAACGCGACCATGATGTACAGGCCGTTCCACTTCGTGCCGATCGCCAGCCCCAGCATCACGCCCGCCGCCCAGCGCCACGGGCGCAGGCCGAGGCGCGTGGTCTCGGCGATGTGCGCGTCCGGGCGGTACCGGCCGTCCGCGTCCGGCGGCAGCGCGGCGGCCAGCCTCGCCCGCGCCCTGTCCCGGTCGACGACCAGACAGCCGAACGTCGCCAGCACGAAGAACATCAGCACCCCGTCGAGCAGCGCGGTGCGGCTCATCACGAAGTGCAGCCCGTCGACCGCCATCAGCGCGCCCGCCAGACAGCCGAGGAACGTCGAGCGGAAGAGACGGCGGCCGATCCGGCACAGCAGGAACACCGACAGGGTCCCGAGCAGCGCCGTCATGAACCGCCAGCCGAACGGATCGAACCCGAACATCAGTTCGCCCAGCCCGATGACGTACTTGCCGACCGGCGGATGCACCACGTACGCCGCGTCCGTCGGGATCGTGACATGGCCGCCGCTGTTGAGGACGAGGTCGTTGGCGTTCTTGTCCCAGTTGACCTCGAAGCCGCGGTGGACCAGCGCCCACGCGTCCTTGGCGTAGTACGTCTCGTCGAATATCACCTTCTTCGGGCTGCCCAGGTTCCAGAACCGCAGCACGCCCGCCACCAGCGTGACCAGCAGCGGACCCAGCCAGCCCGACCAGCGGGTGATCCGGTCCGCGAGCCCTGGCGGCACACCGAGCGCCTGCCAGAGCCGCGGGCTCGGCTCGGCGAACGGCGGCACCAGCCGCTCACGGACGTCGCCGTCCGGCTCCGCCGCATAGCCGAACCGGCGCAGCCGCGACGGCCACCCCGGCCGCCGGTCCGGCGGTGCCTGGCCCTGCCGGTGGTCCGTGGAGTCCATGGAGTCCATGGAGGACGCTGTACTGGTCACCGCGCCATCGTAGGGAACGGGGCTGTGGGAGTCCCGTGTCTCTCCCCCTGCGAGGATGGAAACGTGACAGTCACACCCGGAACTCTGGTCCTTGCAGGCACTCCCATCGGGGACATCGCGGACGCCCCGCCCCGGCTCGCGGAGGAGTTGGCAGGCGCCGACGTCATCGCCGCCGAGGACACCCGCAGGCTGCGCCGGCTCACGCAGGCGCTGGGCGTGACGCCCAAGGGGCGTGTCGTCTCCTACTTCGAGGGCAACGAGTCGGCCCGCACCCCCGACCTCGTCGACCACCTCCTCGCCGGCGCGCGCGTCCTCCTCGTCACCGACGCCGGGATGCCGTCCGTCTCCGACCCCGGCTACCGGCTCGTCGCCGCGGCCGTCGAGAAGGACATCCGGGTCACCGCCGTACCGGGCCCGTCCGCCGTCCTCACCGCGCTGGCCCTGTCCGGCCTGCCCGTCGACCGCTTCTGCTTCGAGGGCTTCCTGCCGCGCAAGGCGGGGGAGCGGCTGTCCCGGCTCCGCGAGGTCGCCGAGGAGCGCCGCACCCTCGTCTACTTCGAGGCCCCGCACCGGCTCGACGACACCCTCGCCGCGATGGCCGAGGTGTTCGGCGCCGACCGGCGGGCCGCCG
>NZ_MUBA01000282.1 GCF_002154575.1 Streptomyces bobili | reverse complement strand
ACCGTGGTCCTGGGCCTCCTCCTCTGGCTCCTGCACCGCCACGGCGCCGGCCCCGTCCTGTGGCGTACGGCGATGTCGGTGGCGCTCGTCTCGGTGGTGGGCGTCGGTCTGACCCGCGTCTGGCTGGGGGTCCACTGGCCCACGGACGTCGTCGGCGGCTGGCTCATGGGCGCGATGCTGGTGTCCCTGGCGATCGCGGCCCATGTGCGGTGGCGACCGTGACGACCCCTGCACGGTGGCGGCGGTGAGCCCGCCGGGACGCCGGTACGGCTACGTGGGTCCGCCCGAGCTGCGGCAGGCGGTCGTCGCCGGGACCGAGGGGCAGGTGATCCGCCGGGCCGCCGATCTCGACGCGTGGACGGCCGCGGCCTGGCAGGACGGCGAGGAGACGTTCACCTTCGTCGTCGGGCCCGACGGGCTGCTGCGGCTGGCACCCCGGCGCAGCGAGCATGTCGCCTGCGCGGGCGGTGGCGAGATTCTCGGCGCCGGGGAGGTCACCCTGCGTCGGACGGGCGGCGGTTGGCGGGCGGATCAGGTCAGCAACCAGTCCACCGGCTACTGCCCCGACCCCGACTCCTGGCCGGCCGTCGCCGCCGCCCTGGACCGCGCCGGCATCGCACGCCCCGAGGGGTTCACGCAGGCGCTGGAGTTCCGCCGCTGCGAGCGCTGTCGGGAGAACAACGTGGTCCGCGAGGGCGTCTTCGTCTGCGTGTTCTGCGACGCGGATCTTCCCGCGGCATGGAACCTCGGCGCGTCTCCTTCCTAGGATCAAGTCCATGACTTCCACAGTGCTGTTCGACTTCTCCGGCACCCTCTTCCGCGTCGAGTCCGCCGAGTCGTGGCTGCGGACCGTCCTCCGCACGGCCGGTTCCGTGCTGCCCGAGGGCGAGGTGGCGCGGACCGCGCGGGCGCTGGAGGCGGCCGGTGCGCTGCCCGGCGGGGCGTCTCCGGCGCGGGTGCCCGAGGAGCTGGCCGGGCTGTGGGAGGCGCGGGACGAGAGCGCCGACCTGCACCGGGCCGCGTACACCGGGCTCTCCCGTCAGGTGCCGCTGCCCGACCCGGCCCTGCACGAGGCCTTGTACGACCGGCACATGGAGCCGGCCGCGTGGGCGCCGTACCCGGACGCCCCCCAGGTGCTGAGCACCCTGCGCGAGCGCGGGGTGCGGGTGGGTGTGGTGAGCAACATCGGGTGGGATCTGCGGCCGGTGTTCCGCGCGCACGGCCTCGACGCGTATGTCGACACGTATGTGCTGTCGTACGAGCACGGGGTGCAGAAGCCCGATCCGCGGCTGTTCGCGACGGCGTGCGCGGCGCTCGGCGCCGATCCGCGCGCCACGCTGATGGTCGGCGACAGCCGGCCGGCCGACGGCGGGGCGACGGCCCTCGGCTGCTCGGTGTTCTTCGTCGACCATCTGCCGGCCGCCGAGCGGCCGGACGGCCTGCTGCCGGTGCTGGACCTGGTGGGGTGAACCCGCACCGCCCGGCGGGGCGGCGACCGATGGGGGGAGCGGTGCCCTCAGAGAGCAGAACCGGAACGGGAACCGCTCGAAAAGGAGCCTCAGGCCACCATCGGGGAGGTAGCACGCCCACTCTGGACGATCCCCCGCGTCGCCCAGAGCGGGCGGCCCCGGTACGCCTCCGAAACGGAACCGGCCGGGCTGCGCTGAGTATAGTTGGCTGGCAGCCAGTCAACGCAGGAGTTACAGCATGTCCCCGCGCAGCGCCTCGGTCAATGAAGAATTGCGTCGGCGTTCCCGGGAGCGGTTCCTCCAGGCGGCCGTCGAGCTGGTGGGCGAGCGCGGGTACGAGGCGACGACGCTCGGCGACATCGCGGACCGGGCGGGCTCGGCCCGCGGTCTGGTGTCGTACTACTTCCCCGGCAAACGCCAGCTGGTGCAGTCGGCCGTGCACCGGCTGATGCACCGCACGCTGGAGGAGGCGCTGGAGCGCGAGCCCCGCACCGAGGACGGCCGGGAGCGAATGGCGCGGGCCGTCGACGCGATCCTGGGACTGGCCCGCGACCGGACGGTGCTGATGCGCCAGCACATGGCCGGGCTGCTCCAGGCGGAGGGCTTCGTGCAGTGCCCCGAGCAGCGGCGGCTGGCCGAACTGCTGCGGGACACGCTGGCCCGGCACGGCTCACCGGACGTCGACGCCGACTATCCGATGCTGCGCTCCCTGCTCATGGGCGCCGTCTACGCGATGGTCCTGCCGAACGTGGGCATGCCCCTCGCCCCGCTGCGGGCGGAGCTGTTCGCGCGCTACCGGCTCGACTGGGACCAGGGCGTCCCGCCGGACGCCGAGGCGCCCGGCGGGACGTGTGACACCGATTGCTCGCGTTTCTTCTCGACGGGACGGCCGTCCGCGGACCAGCGGCACGCCGCGGACGAGCCGATGCCCGTCGATCAGTCGAAGTAGTCCGGCTGCGTCTGGACGTTCAGTTCAGGCAGTCGCACGTACTTCGCCGGGTCCGTGCGCCGGTCGTGGATCTTCAGCACGTCGAAGCCCTTGGCGATGTCGTTCGAGTAGATGTAACCGTTGTAGTAGTACGCCGACCAGGGGCCGGCGGTCGTCAGCCGCTCGGTGTTGACCGGGCCGCGCTCGAAGTAGGCGATCTCCTTCGGGCGGGCGGAGTCGGTGAAGTCCCAGACGGAGACACCGCCCTGGTACCAGGCCTGGACCATGATGTCCTTGCCCTTGACCGGGATCAGCGAGCCGTTGTGCGCGACACAGACCTCGGTCGGCGCCTGGGGACGGTCGATCTTGAAGTAGCTGCGGAAGACGAGCTTGCGCTTGTCGCCCTTGCCGACGATGTCGTAGATGCCGTCGGCGCCCTTGTTCGGGCCGATCTCCGCGGTGCAGGTGGCCGCGCCGCCGCCGCCCAGCTCGTCGGTGAAGACGACCTTGTTCGCCTTCTGGTTGAAGGTCGCCGAGTGCCAGAACGCGAAGTTCACGTTGTCCTGGACCCGGTCGATGATCTGCGGGTTCTCCGGGTCCTCGATCGAGAACAGGATGCCGTCGCCCATGCAGGCGCCGGCCGCCAGGTCCTTGTCCGGCAGTACGGTGATGTCGTGGCAGCCGGTCGTCTTGGAGACACCGGGGTTGGTGGGTCCGCCCGGGTTGCCGCCGCCGTCCGGACCCTCACCGGGGAACAGGACCGGGAAGTTCACGATCGCGGCCTTCTCCGGCGCCTTGCGCGGCACCTTGATGACCGAGATGCCGTCGTGCGGGGGCTGGCAGTCGGGGTAGGCCGCGTTGGGCGAGTACGACGAGACGTAGACGTAGACGTTCTTGCGCTCGGGCACCAGCGTGTGGGTGTGCGAACCGCAGGCGGTCTCGACGGCGGCGACGTACTTGGGGTTCGCCTTGTCGCTGATGTCGAAGACCTTCATGCCCTCCCAGGAGGACTTCTCGGTCACCGGCTGCGTGGTGCTGTTGCAACTGCTGTCGCTGCGTGAGGAGTCGGTGGACAGGAACAGCAGGTCGCCGGAGACGGAGATGTCGTTCTGCGAGCCGGGGCAGAGCACCTGGGAGACGGTCTTCGGGGCCTTCGGGTTGCTGATGTCGAAGACGCGGAAGCCGTCGTAGTTGCCGGCGAAGGCGTACTTGCCCTGGAAGGCCAGGTCCGAATTGGTGCCGGGCAGCACGTCCTTGGGGATGTTGGCGAGGTGCTCGATGTTGGCGGAGTGGATGATCTCGTCCTGGCCGGGTATCTCGCCGTCGGCGATGGCCTCGGCCACCTCGGCCTGCGCGTTCTGGGACACTTCGCGTTCCACGGCCGGGCCGTCCCCCGGGTCGGGGGTCGCGGCGGCCGGTACCGCCGCGAGCAGCGTGGCCAGGAGTCCGGCACAGGCCGCGGCAACTCCCAGGCGTCTGTGCCGCGTTCGGGATTCGTTCAACAGGATCACTGCGTCCTCCCTCGTAGCCGTTCACGGGGAACGGGTCACGGTCCTCCGAAGTATCGTCTTCATCATGCACAGATCAACAGGCGGCAACGCATTCGTCATGAATGTTTTCGATCAGTAGGGCGCAGACTCGTACCAGGGCGGTCCGGGACCGTCCGTTCACCCTTGGCCGGTTCTCAACCCGCCGGCAGCTGGAGGTCGTTGTGTTCGTCCGCCGTGCGCCCTTTGTCGCCGCCGCACTGTTCGCCCTGGTCCTGACGGGGTGCGACTCCGGTTCCGACACCGGCTCGGCCGCGCCCGCCGGGCCTTCGGTGATCGCGCCGGGAAAGCCGGGCGAGGCCAACCGGACGCTCTCCGCGCAGGACGCGGCCGAACAGCGCGTCGACGACGACACCCCCAACTCCGCGGACATCGACTTCGCCCGGATGATGATCGAGCACCACCGTCAGGCCCTGGAGATGACCGGACTCGCCCCGAAACAGGCCGAGTCGGCGAAGCTCAAGGCCCTCGCCTCCCGGATCACGGCCGCGCAGGGTCCGGAGATCCAGGCGATGGAGAGCTGGCTTGCGACCTACTCCGGCAAGGGCGGCGGCGCCGACGGCGCGACGGGCGGCGGGCACGAGCACACGGCGGCGGCCGGAATGCCCGGCATGGCGACCGAGGCGCAGCTGAAGAAGCTGCGGGCGGCGAGCGGAAAGGCCTTCGACCAGCTGTTCCTGACCTTGATGATCACTCATCACGAGGGTGCCGTCACCATGGCCGCGGACGTCAAGGCGCAGGGGAACAACGTACGGATCGAGGAAATGGCGGACGACGTCGTCGCGGAACAGACGACCGAGATCACCCGGATGCGCGCGATGCTCTGACGGCACCGCCCGGCCCGTTCAGCGGCGTGCGTGACGTGGTGTCAGGAGGCCGTCGTCGCGCGCCTGCGCGATCATGCTCAGGGATCTGCGCCTGCTGTGCCCGGTGGTACGCATGACGGCGAGCACGGGGTCGGCTCCCCGGGCCTGCGCCGCACGGTACTCCTCCGCGACCAGTCGGCGGCCCTCGATCCCGCGCGGCCGGACGGGCCGTGCCCGCCGGGCGCCGGAGCCCCCGGACGCGATCCCCGCCGCCGGCCCGCCCGACCCGTCCGGCCCCTTCACCGACGGCGACTCCCGGCCACTGCCGCACCACTCGGCGAGCGGTTCCTCGATCCACTCCGCGAGCACGGTCAGGTCGTCCAGGGAGAGCGCGGGGCGGGCCCTGACGTCCTCGACCGAGACGCTCCGCGTGCTCACGACCGCCAGCACCTCGACGAACGCCTCGTCGGGGAACGCCAGCCGCACGGTGTACCAGGACGTCGGCTCGCCGTCCTCCCGCACCTCCCAGGCGGGCCGCACCGACACCGTGCCGTCCTCGGCCCGGCGGCCGGAAAGATCGAGGAACGATGTTTCCATCACACACGCAAAGTAACCGCATGATCACTTTGCCTACGAACGGACACGCGCGCCCGATCGGCGTACGGCACCCTGTCAGCCGAGCCCCCGCGGTGCCATGCTGGGAGCGTCAGCGCTCTCCTGCGTCCCCCTGGGGTAAGGAGTTCGACCGTGCTGCGTGTCGCCGTCGTCGGCTCCGGGCCGAGTGGGGTCTACACCGCCCAGAGCCTCGTCCAGCAGGACCCCGAGGTGCTCGTCGACGTCCTCGACCGGCTGCCCTGCCCGTACGGACTCGTGCGGTACGGCGTCGCCCCCGACCACGAGAAGATCAAGTCGCTCCAGCAGAACCTGCGTACGGTCCTGGAACACGAGCGGGTGCGTTTCCTCGGCGGGGTGCGGGTCGGGGCGGACGGGGTGTCCGTGGACAGGCTCCGGGAGCTGTACCACGCGGTGGTGTACTGCGTGGGCGCGGCGGCGGACCGACGGCTGGGGGTCCCCGGCGAGGAACTGCCGGGCAGCTTCTCGGCGACGGAGTTCGTGGCCTGGTACAGCGCCCATCCGGACGCCGCGGCCGACGGTTTCGTGGCCGGCGCCCGGTCCGCCGTCGTGGTGGGGATGGGCAATGTCGCCGTGGACGTCACGCGCATCCTGGCGCGCGGCGCGGCGGAGCTGAGTCCGACCGACATACCGCAGGCGGCGCTCACGACGCTGGCCGCGAGCGAGGTGACCGACATCCACATGGTGGGGCGGCGCGGCCCCGCCCAGGCCCGCTTCACCACCAAGGAGCTGCGGGAACTGGGCACCCTGCCGGACACGGACGTAGTCGTCGACGAGGCGGAACTGGCGCTGGACCCGGCCTGCGCCGACCCGTCCGCACTGCCGGCGGCCCAGCGCCGCAACATCGAGGTGCTGCGCGGCTGGGCGGCCGGACCACGACGGGGTCTGCGGCGCCGCATCCATCTGCGCTTCTTCCTGCGGCCCGGCGAACTGCTGGCCGGTGAGGGAGGCCGGGTGGAGGCCGTGCGGTTCGAGCGGACCGCGCCCGACGGGCACGGCGGGGTGACGGGAACCGGCCGGTTCGAGGAGATCGGGGCCCAGTTGGTGCTGCGGTCCGTGGGCTATCGCGGAGTGCCGCTGGAGGGGCTGCCGTTCGACGCGGAGCGGGGCACGGTGCCGCAGCTCGCGGGGCGGGTGCTGCGCGTGGGTACCCCCTCGCCGGGCGAGTACGTGGCGGGCTGGATCAAGCGCGGCCCGACCGGCGTCATCGGCACCAACCGGCCGTGCGCGAAGGAGACGGTGACGTCGCTGCTGGCGGACTCCCCCGCGCTCGCCCGGCGGAAGCTGCCCGGTGACCCGCTCCCGCTGCTGCGGCAGGCCGGAGCCGAGCCGGTCGGATGGGCCGGGTGGCTGGCGATCGAGCGGGCCGAGGCGGCATGGGGCGCCTCTTTGGGGCGGGGCGTGGTGAAACTCCCGGACTGGCCGGCGCTGCGGTCCGCGGCGGGCCGGGGCTAGGAGCCCTGTCCGGACGGCACACGACTGGATCGTTGTACGGGACACACAGCGGCAACGCCCACGAAATCAACAAACTGTTCAATCTTCGTACGGTCTCGTGCTGTCCGGATCTCGACACCCCCCACCGCCCGCTCCCGTCCCCCTCTCCCGCCGTTCTGGAGTGCCCATGGCTACGTCCGCGCCCGTTCATCCCGTCGACGAGGTGCCACCCGCACGGCAGTTGGCCGCCTTCGGCCTCCAGCATGTGCTCGCGATGTACGCGGGCGCGGTGGCCGTGCCACTGATCGTGGGCGGCGCGATGAAGCTGTCGCCCGCCGACCTGGCGTATCTCATCACCGCGGACCTGCTGGTGTGCGGTATCGCGACGCTCATCCAGTGCGTGGGCTTCTGGCGCTTCGGCGTACGGCTGCCGATCATGCAGGGCTGCACGTTCGCGGCCGTGTCGCCGATGGTGCTGATCGGGACGACGGGCGGCGGACTGCCCGCGATCTACGGTTCGGTGATCGTGGCCGGACTGGCGATCGTGCTGCTGGCGCCCGTGTTCGGCCGGCTGCTGCGGTTCTTCCCGCCGCTCGTCACCGGCACGGTGATCCTGGTCATCGGTATCTCGCTGCTGCCGGTCGCGGGCAACTGGGCCGCGGGAGGGGCCGGTTCGTCGGACTTCGGGGAGCCGAAGAACCTCGCGCTCGCCGCCTTCGTGCTGGCGGTGGTGCTGGGTGTGCAGCGGTTCGCGCCGGTCTTCCTGAGCCGGATCGCGGTGCTGATCGGCATCGTGGTCGGTCTCGCGGTCGCCGTACCCTTCGGCTTCACGGACTTCGGCGGGGTCGGCGACGCCGACTGGGTCGGTGTCAGCACGCCGTTCCACTTCGGGGCGCCCGCCTTCGAGGCGTCGGCGATCATGTCGATGCTGGTCGTGGCGCTGGTATGCATGACGGAGACCACCGGTGACTTCATCGCGGTCGGCGAGATGACCGGCCGTAAGGTCGACCGGCGCTCCCTCTCCGACGGACTGCGCGCCGACGGCCTGTCGACCGTGCTGGGCGGCGTCTTCAACACCTTCCCGTACACGGCGTACGCGCAGAACGTGGGGCTGGTGGGGATGACCCGGGTGCGCAGCCGCTGGGTCGTCGCCGTGGCCGGCGGCATCCTGGTCGTACTCGGCCTGCTGCCCAAGCTGGGCGCGGTGGTGGCGGCCGTTCCGGCGCCGGTTCTCGGCGGCGCGGGCCTGGTGATGTTCGGGACGGTCGCGGCGAGCGGCCTGCGGACGCTGGCCCGGGTCGACTTCGAGGACAACCACAATCTGACCGTGGTCGCGGTGTCGGTGGCGATGGGCGTGCTGCCGGTGGGCGTGCCGACGATCTACGAGAAGTTCCCCGACTCGTTCCAGACGGTGATGAACAGCGGCATCAGCGCGGGCTGCGTTACCGCGATCGTGCTGAACCTGCTGTTCAACCACCTTCCGGGGAAGGCGGGTTCACCCGTCGCGGAGCCGGCGGGACTCGCGGGCGGCGGAGTCGAGGACGGCGTCGAGAAGCCCCGGGAAGAGGTCGTCTAGGTCGTCCTTGCGCAGGCCGTTCATCTTGGCCGTGCCCCGGTAGACCTGGCGGACGACACCGGCCTCGCGCAGCACCCGGAAGTGGTGCGTGGTCGTCGACTTGGTGACCGGCAGGTCGAACTGCGAACAGGACAGCTCGTCGCCGTCGGCGGCGAGCTCTCGCACGATCCGCAGCCGCATCCGATCGGAGAGCGCGTGCAGCACGGCCTCCAGCCGGATCTCCTCGCGCCCCGGATGCGGAAGATCACGACTGCTCACTGCGGGGGCGGTCACGGCGGCTCCACTTCGTCGGGAACCCCATTGTACGAGATCCCTCGTAGTTTGACATCCGACGTACTACGATGACTATCGTACGAGTCGACCACCGGCCCCGTGACGAATGGAGTCCGCCGTGAGCGCGCTCTTCCAGCCCTACTCCCTGCGCGACGTGACCATCCCCAACCGCGTGTGGATGCCGCCCATGTGCCAGTACTCGGCGGCGCCCGAGGGCCCGCTGACCGGCACCCCCGCCGACTGGCACTTCGCGCACTACGCGGCCCGCGCGACGGGCGGCACCGGCCTGATCATCGTCGAGGCCACCGCCGTGTCCCCGGAGGGCCGGATCTCGCCGTACGACCTCGGCATCTGGAACGACACGCAGGTCGAGGCGTTCCGCCGGATCACCCGCTTCCTCGTCGAGCACGGCACCGTCCCTGCCATTCAGCTCGCCCACGCCGGACGCAAGGCATCGACCGACCGGCCCTGGAAGGGCGGGGCACCCGTCGGTCCGCAGGCGCACGGATGGCAGCCGGTGGGCCCGAGCGCGATCCCCTTCGCCGAGGGGCATCCGGTACCGACCGAGCTGACGAAGACTCAGATCGAGGAGGTGGTGGGCGAGTTCGCGGACGCGGCCCGTCGCGCCCTCGCCGCCGGTTTCGAGATCGCCGAGATCCACGGCGCCCACGGCTACCTCATCGGCAACTTCCTCTCCCCGCACTCCAACCACCGCACCGACGAATACGGCGGTTCCTACGAGAACCGCACGCGCTTCGCCCTGGAGGTCGTCGACGCCGTACGGGCCGTGTGGCCCGACGACAAGCCGCTGTTCTTCCGCGTCTCCGCGACCGACTGGCTGGAGGAGGGCGGCTGGACGCCCGACGAGACGGTCCGCTTCGCCCGTGAGCTGCACGCGCACGGCGTGGACCTGCTCGACGTGTCCACCGGCGGCAACGCCTCCGGCGTGCGCATCCCGGTCGGCCCCGGCTACCAGGTGCCGTTCGCCGCGCGGGTGAAGGCCGAGACGCCGATGCCCGTCGCCGCGGTGGGCCTGATCACCGACGCCGAGCAGGCCGAGAAGATCCTCGCCAACGGCGAGGCCGACGCGGTACTGCTCGGCCGTGAGCTGCTGCGCAACCCTTCCTGGGCGCGGCAGGCGGCACGCGAGGCCGGTGCCGAGGTCCGGGTGCCCGACCAGTACCACCGGTCCGTGTGAGCCTGCGGCCCGGTCAGCCGAGCAGTGCGGTGTCCTCGGGCGAACGGCGGTAGACACCGTCCTGCCGGTCCAGGTGATGCAGGTCGACGAGATGGCGGCGCAGCGTGACGTGGTCGGCCTCGCCGCCCTCGCACCAGGTGCGCAGCCGGTCGTCGACCTCCCGCTCGGAGTACTCCCGGCCGGCCTCGAAGCTGCGCTCCGCGAGGTGGCGCAGCACGAGCTTCTTGCGTTCCCACTGGGCGGGCAGCCGCACCAGCCGGCCCTCGCGGACGAACGTCCGCAGCACGGTCTCGGCGCGTTCGTCCCCGCCGCCGTGGTCCTGGGGCGGGCCGGACCCGGCCGCCGTGCGGGCCAGGTCCCGGAAGCGGTCGTAGGACACGGCGAGCCCGTCGGGGCCGAGGACGACGACCCGTCGGTCCTCCAGCCGGCGCAGTGCGCCGACGGTGTCCCTGGCCGCCAGTCCGGTCCGCTCGGCGATCTCCTCGGCGCTCGTGGCGCCCAGCGCCACGGCGGCGAAGACCCGGACCCGCCTCTCGTCGGCGAACAGCCTCACCACGTCGTCGGCCGTCATACGTATGTCTCCGTCCCTCCGGGGCGGGGGCCCCGGTCGCGGCGACGCTACGTCGCCCACCGGCTCCCCCGCCCGCGAATTTCCGCGCCGTCCCGCGGCGACCGGCGTCAACTCACCGTGCACTGCGCCCCGTTGAGCGTGAAGGAGGACGGCGCCCTGCTGTCGCCCGTATGGCTCGCCTGGTAGCCGAGGGTGACGCTCGCGTTCGGTGCGACCGTGCCGTTGTACGACACGTTCGTGGCCGTCACCGTCCCGGAGGCCGGGGTGTACGTGGCGCCCCAGCCGTTGGTGACGGTCTGCCCGGTGGGCAGGATGAAGCCGAGCCGCCAGCCGTTCACCGCGGCGGTACCGGTGTTGGTGAACGTCACCGAGGCGGTCAGACCGGTGTTCCACGCACTGGTCGACACGGTCACCTTGCAGGCGCCGGCCGGCTCGGGGCCCGGTCCCGGTCCACCGCCCGCGTCCAGGCCGAAGAAGGTGAGCACCTTGTCTGCCATGCCCCACGCGTAGAGGTTGTGTCCGACGCCCTGGAGACTGATGGCCTCCACGGGAGCCCGGTCCCCGGTGGAGCCGTAGCGGGTGCGGGTCCAGCCGGTCTGCGGCGAGTCGGTCGCGGCCGGGGTCTGGCCGATCCCCCGCACCTCGGTCCACTGCTCGATCTCCTCGCCGAAGTTGGGATAGCGCAGCACGTCGTCCTCGGTGCCGTGCCACACCTGCATGCGCGGCCGGGGTCCCGTGTATCCGGGGTACGCACCACGCACGAGGTCGCCCCACTGCTGCGGCGTGCGGTTCACCGTGCCGCCGGAGCAGGCGCTGTTCCACTCGGAGCCGTCGGTGGTGGCGAAGCAGCCGAACGGGACCCCGGCGAACGCGGCGCCCGCCGCGAACACGTCGGGATAGTCGCCGAGCAGGACGTTGGTCATCATCGCCCCGGAGGAGATACCCGTGGCGAACACGCGCGCGGGATCGGTGGCGTACGCGGTGCTCACCCAGTCGATCATCGACTTGATGCCGACGGGGTCGCTGCCGCCGTCGCGCCTGAGCGCCTGCGGCGAGGAGACGTCGAAGCACTTGCTGCCGCGGGTGACGGACGGATAGACGATCAGGAAGCCGTACCGGTCGGCGAGTTGGGCGTACTCGGTGCCGGAGTGCATGGCCGGTCCCGAGCCGCCGCACCAGTGCACGGCGACGAGGACGGCCGGGTGGGCGGTGACATTGGCCGGCGCGTACACGTACATCTGCAGGTTGCTGGGGTTGGCGCCGAAGCCGGTGACCTCGGTGAGGGTGGCGGGCGGAACGGCGGCCGGGGCGGACTGCGGGCGGGCGGAGGCGGTGGGGACGGCGAGGAGGGCGCCGGTGAGGAGGAGCACCAGCACCGCGAGTACCGAGCGCAGCGCTCGCCTGGGGGAGTCGGGGGTGATCACACTGATCCCTTCTGTGGGCGGCTCTTCGTGCACGGAAGGAGGGTTCTCAGGGCATCGATCCCGTGGCGGTCCGTGGCTCCGAAACGGACGGGAGGCGCCCGAACCCGAGGCACCCGAAACGCATAGTGGCATGCACATGCTTGCCATGGAAGCGCTCCCACGCGCTTACCCCGAGACACTTACCGGCCGACCTCCACGGCCGGATGCCTTCTGCGCGAAACGTTGACTAGAAAGCGCTTGCCCCCTACCTTCCGTTCAGGAGTGTGGACGAGCCGCTCACTCTGACCCACCCCAGTCCACGCTCTGCGCACGGACCGTTCAACTGAACAATCCATGTTCACATATGCGATCCGTTGATTGTGTCCTCAATCCCTCGGGCGCGACCACCGGAACGCTTCGACCATCCCCCACCTGGAAGAAGGCATCGGGACATGACTTCCCCAGCACCCCTGCGCACCCATGGGCGCGCGTTGACCGGCTCACTGGCCGCCCTCGGCCTAGCGGTTGGCATGATCATGACCAGCGGAGCGCTCACTCCGGCGAGCGCGGCCACCTGGCCCACCGCGAACGGCAGTCAGGGCGTCTCCTCCACCATCCCGGTGTCCGGAACCAAGGACTACGGGATGAAGCGCCTGTACGGCACGGGCGACCTGGGCAGCGGCAGCCAGGACGAGGACCAGGGCCCGATCCTGGAACTGGCCGCGGGCGCCGTCCTGAAGAACGTCATCATCGGCGCGCCCGCCGCCGACGGCATCCACTGCAAGGGCAGCTGCACACTCCAGAACGTCTGGTGGGAGGACGTCGGCGAGGACGCGGCGACCTTCCGCGGCTCCTCCTCGTCCAACGTCTACAACGTGGTCGGCGGCGGAGCGAAGGAAGCCAGCGACAAGGTGTTCCAGTTCAACGGCGCCGGGACGCTGAACGTCTCGAACTTCGCCGTCAAGAACTTCGGCACCTTCATCCGCTCGTGCGGCAACTGCTCCACGCAGTACAAGCGGACGATCAACCTCAACACCGTCGAGGTGACCTACAAGGGCAGCAAGCTCGTCGGCATCAACACCAACTACGGCGACAGCGCGACCCTGCGGGGCATCACCATCGTCGGGGACACCAGCAAGAAGATCGTCCCCTGCCAGAAGTACATCGGCAACGACGACGGTGACGAGCCGACGACGAACGGCTCGAACGCCGACGGCACGTACTGCAAGTACTCCAGCTCGGACATCACCTACAAGTAGACCGCCTACGAGCGGACCCCCTGCGAGCAGATCGCCCACGAGCAGGAGGACGAGCACCCGCAGGCGGGGATTCCCCCCACGGACGGCCGGAGGAAGCGACCCGCACGCGCTTCCTCCGGCCGTCAGGCGTGCGCGTGAACCGTCACCTCCCGCTGGAAGTCGGCGTAGGCGGCGCGCAGCGCGGCGCCCGGCCAGTCGGCCGGCAGCAGTTCGGGGGGCAGGACCGGGTCGGCGAGGAGATGGCGTACGACGGCCGCGAAGGCGGTGAAGCGGTCGGAGGGGCGATCGGCCCGCGCCAGGTACGCGAGCAGGGCCCGGCCCTCGGCGGCCCACTCCCCCAACGGCCACAGCGTGGCCGTCAGTTCCTCCGCGGGACTGTCCGGTCGGGCGGTGAAGGACCGGGTGACGTCGTCGAGTTCGGCAGGCCAGGGGCGGATCAAGGTGGCGGGGCGCAGCCAGACGCCCTCACGCAGCTCGGCGAGGCGCAGGCGCGTCAACTCGGTGCGCAGCTCGGCGCGTTCGGCGGGGCCGCGGCCGGTCGCGGTGATCACGGCCATCTCCCAGTCGCCGCCCCAGGGCCGGGTCGCCGGGTGCACGGCGTCGTCCTGCCTCCGCTGCCGTTCCAGCAGGCGCTCGCTGAGGCCGTACACGGAACCGGTGCGCCGCAGGTCGCCCGCCGTGACCATCCGGCTGAGCGCGGCCCGCAGGGTGGAGCCGCCGACGCCGAAGGGTTCCACCAGCCGGACGAGGTCCTTCACCGGCAGTTCGGGCGGGTGGATACCGAGCAGCAGACTCAGCACCACCGACCGCGCCGACAGCGGCGGCAGCTCCACCTCTCCGGGCCCGGAGATCACGTTCCTGCGCATGAGACCGTACTGTACGTCCGCCATCGATGTTGCACTATTGCTGCGACTGTAGAAGGCATGCAACATTGGGGCATGACCCTCATGGACGCAGAGCCCCGCACCC
>NZ_MUBA01000281.1 GCF_002154575.1 Streptomyces bobili | reverse complement strand
CGTGGACCACGTCCGCAGGGCAATCCGGGCGGGGGCCGGGCGGGTGACACGGGGGCGCGATGTTCGGCCGACTGCGGCCCGGCAGTTCCCGCGCGGATGTCGGTTCTGCGGGGGCTCAGACCACCGCGGGCTGGTCCGTCTCCGCCGTCTCCGCCGTCTTCTCCGAGGCGGCGGCCTCCCTGCGGTCGCGCGTCTCGCGCCGGACCAGGACCACCCAGCCGATCGGTACGCCCGCGGAGAACAGCCACCACTGGATGGCGTAGGCGTAGTTGAGCGCGGCGTCCTCACTGCCGGGCCGGCCGACCAGCTCGGGGGTGCCGTTCTTCGGCTCGGGCGCCGTCTGCGCGATGTAGCCGCCGAGGACCGGTTCGCCGAGGCGCCGCGCCTCCTGCTCGCTGTTGATCAGCATGACCTGCCGGTCCGGCAGCCCCTGGAGGTTCTTGATACCGCTCGCCGCGGTCGTCTCGTCGGGCATCAGCCGCCCGGTCACGGTGACCTGCCCGGCGGGCGGTGCGGGGACCTTGGGGAACGTGGTCTGGCTGGGCGCGTCGGCGGGGATCCAGCCGCGGTTGACCAGCAGCACCCTGCCGTCCGTCAGGAGGAAGGGGGTGAGGACGAGGAACCCGACCTTCTCGTCGCCGTTGACACGCCGCCTGACGACGACCTCGCGCTCGGTGTCGAAGCGGCCCACGGCGGTCACGGAGCGGTACCGCTGACCGGTGCTGACGGTGTGACCCGGGGAGGTCAGCTTCTCCACCGGTACGGGGTCGGCGGTGAGCGCGTCGGACACCAGTTGATTGCGGGCGGTGCGCTCGTCGTAGCGGTGCATCTGCCAGATGCCCAGCCTGATCATCGTGGGGATCAGGAGGAGGGCGACGAGCGTGATGATCACCCACTGCCGGGACAAAAGGAAGCGGTACACCCCACGACCGTACCTCCCGGCCGTGGGGCGTCCTCGCGTGGGGGGCCCGCTTCAGACCCGGTCCACGATGCCCGCCTTTCCCTCCGCGCGGGCGCAGTGGGCACCGCAGAACCACTGCCCGTCGACCTCCACGCCCTGGCCGATGATCTGCACGCGGCAGTGCTCGCAGATCGGTGCCATGCGGTGGATCGCGCAGGAGAAGCAGTCGAAGACGTGCACCGCGCCCTGCGCGTGCACCTCGAAGGTCATTCCGTAGTTATTGCCACAGACTTCACATGTCGCCATGCGCCACAGGGTGAGCCGTCGGTGCGGCGCGGGCCAGACGGCGCCGGGCGAGTCGCCCGCCAATCACCCGTCCGTACGGTCACCTCCGTACGGTCATGGCCGTACGGTCTACTGCTCCGCGGCGGGCTCGACATCGCGCAGCAGCTGGCCGAACGCCGCCTCGTCCACCACCGGCGTGCCGAACTGGCGGGCCTTGACCACCTTGGAGGTGCCCGAGTCCGGGTCGTTGGTGACGAGCAGGCTGGTCAGCCGGGAGATCGACGTGGCCACATGCAGTCCGGCCTCGGTCGCACGGTCCTCCAGCAGCTCGCGCTCGATCGACGTGTCCCCGGAGAACGCGATCCGCATGCCCTGTCTGAGGTGTTTGCCGTCTTCGTACCGCCCTGGATTGGGGTAGGGGCACGCGGGCCGCTTGCGGGCCGGACGCCAGCTCGTCGGCCGGTAGCCGCCGGTACCGCCCGCCTGCTGCCCGATCCGCGGCGCGGGCCGGTCCTGCCACTCCGTCAGCGGCCGGCACTCGTGCAGCGGCAGCCGTACGCCGCCCGCCGCCGCGGCCCGCAGGCTCGGCCGGAACGCCTCCGCCAGCACGCGCGCGTCGTCCAGCGCGTGGTGCGCCCGCTGCTGGACGACACCGAAGTGGGCGGCCAGCGACTCCAGCTTGTGGTTGGGCAGCGGCAGGGCCAGCTCCTTGGAGAGCGCGATGGTGCACAGCCGCTGCCGCACCGGGGCCTCGCGCTTCGCGCGCGCGTACTCGCGGGCGATCATCTGCCAGTCGAACACCGCGTTGTGCGCGACCAGCACCCGGCCGTCGAGCCGGTCCGCGAACTCCTGCGCCACGTCCTGGAAGAGGGGCGCGCCCTCCAGCGTCTCGCTCGTCAGACCGTGGATCCACACCGGGCCCGGGTCGCGCTCCGGGTTCACCAGCGTGTACCAGTGGTCCTCGACCTCACCGCGCGCGTCCAGCCGGTAGACGGCGGCGGAGATGATCCGGTCGTCGCGGGCCAGGCCGGTGGTCTCCACGTCAACGACCGCGTATCCCTGCGGATACGCGGCCGGCCACTCCGTGGCGGAGGACGCTGCGGGCGTACGGTCTTCGAGCATGGTCATTGAGGATACGGGCCGCCACCGACAGCGCGCGCACGCCTCCCGCTCCACCGCCGGGCACACCCACACGCGCGTGCGGGACGAAGCCGGACGGAAGGCGCCACGGACGCACGGGAGTTCGGCCCCGGGGCCGGCCCGCGCGGGCCGATGCCCGCCACGCCCCTCTCCCCGACACCAACCGCCTTGACCACAGGCCCACTTCGGCACACGCGCGGGGAGCGTCGGTACGAGGCCCGCGCCGTCCCGGATGCGATCCTCCCCGTGTGACGGAACCAACCCACGACGAGACGCACGGCGGGTCCCTCGGATCCCGCCTCAACTGGCTGCGGGCCGCCGTGCTCGGCGCCAACGACGGCATCGTGTCCACCGCCGGCCTCGTCGTCGGTGTGGCCGGCGCCACCAGCGACCGTTCGACGCTGCTGACGGCCGGACTGGCCGGTCTGCTGGCCGGATCGATGTCGATGGCGGCGGGGGAGTACGTGTCGGTGTCGACGCAGCGCGACTCCGAGATGGCCGCCCTCGCCGTGGAGAGACGCGAGTTGCGGGAGCAGCCGGAGGCCGAGCTGGAGGAGCTGACCGGGCTGCTGGAGGCGCGGGGCCTGACCCGCGCCGTGGCCCGCGACGCGGCCGTCCAGCTGACGGAACGCGACGCGCTGCGTGCCCACGCGCGCGTGGAACTGGGCATCGACCCCGACGATCTCACGAACCCCTGGCACGCCGCCTGGGCGAGCTTCCTCGCCTTCACGGCGGGCGCCCTGCTGCCGCTGCTGGCGATCGTGCTGCCCCCCTCGGACCGGCGGCTGCCCGTCACCGTGGTCTCGGTCCTCCTGGCCCTCGCCTGCACCGGCTGGAGCAGCGCCCGCCTGGGAGCGGCGGCGCCCGCGCGCGCGGTCGTACGCAATGTGAGCGGCGGTGCGGTGGCGATGACGGTGACGTACGGGGCCGGGGTGCTGCTGGGCGCGGCCGGGGTGTGAGCGGACCTCGGGTCTGAAGCAACGTATCGAAACGGACAGAAAAGGCCGGGCGGATCGCTCCGCCCGGCCTTCAGGTACCTCCCGGCTACTTCACCGCACGCAGCGCGTTCACCACGCCGAAGCCGAAGAAGCCGTTGACGCGCTTGCCGCCGACGCAGGTCGCGTCCACCACGCCGTCACCGTTGCCGTCGTACGGCTCGGCCGGGCAGCCCGGGTTGTCGGCCTGCGCCTTGAGCAGCGTCTGGAGCGCCGCCGGAGAGGCCCACGGGTGGGTCGACTTCAGCAGCGCGGCCACACCGGCGACGTGCGGGGACGCCATCGAGGTGCCCTGGAGGAAGCCGTACGCGTTGTTCGGCATCGTCGACAGGATGCGGCCGTTGGCCGACGGCGTCTCCGGGATCTGGTACTTGTCGCCGCCCGGCGCCGCCACGTCGACCGCGCCCAGACCGTACGTGGAGTAGTACGACTTGGTGCCCTTGACGCCCGTCGCGCTCACCGTGACGACCCCCGGCAGCTGGGTCGGCACGTCGAAGCACTCGTGCGGGTCGATCGTCCGCGTCACCGGAGTGGAGTCGTCCGGGCTGGAGGAGTCGACGATCGCGTCGGAGTCCAGGTCGTGGTTGGAGTTGCCCGCCGAGGCGACGTTGAGCGTCCCCTTCGACGTGGCGTACAGCTGCGCCCTGTTGACCGCGTCGACGATGGCCTTCTGGTCGGGGTCGTCCATGCAGTTGTACAGCCACGGGTCCACGTAGTAGCTGTTGTTCGTGATCTCGACGCCGTGGTCGGCGGCGAACACGAAGGCGCAGACGACGTTCTCCGGGTAGAAGAGGCCGTCCTTCGGGTCGCTCACCTTGATGCCGGCGACCTTCACACCGGGCGCCACACCGGCCACGCCGATGCCGTTGCGGGCCGCCGCGATCTCACCGGCGACGTGCGTGCCGTGGTAGTCGTCCGCGGTGTACGGGCGCCAGGCCCCCTCGGAGGTGTCCGCGACACCGCCGACACAGTTGGCCGACTGGGCGGCGGAGAAGTTCGGGGCGAGGTCCGGGTGGGTGTCGTCCACACCGGTGTCGATGACGGCGACGGTCACCTTGCTGCTGCCCGGGTTGATCTCGGCGGCCTTGTCGGCGCCGATGGCGCGCAGGTCCCACTGGTCGGCCTCGAGGGGCTCGCTCGCGCCGGCCGCGGCGGACGCGGTCGCCGTCTTCGCGGCCTCGGCCGCGGACAGCAGCTTCGCGGCGCCCTCGTCGGTCGTCCCCGCGAGACTCAGCGGCGCGGTGCGGGTCGCGCCCGCCGACTGCACGCCGCGGACCGCGCGTATCTGCGCGCCGAAGTCGGGGTTCGCCGAGTGCGCCACGATGACGCCGATCTTCGCGTAGGTCGCGACGACAGTGCCGTCGGCCGCAGCGATCGCCTTCTTCACCGACCCGATCGTGCGGTGGTCCACCTTGGTGTTGACGACGTACGCCAGCGTTCCGGCGTCGGCCGTCTGGGTGGCCGCGGCCGTGACCGGGGCCGCCGTGGCCGCCGTCGGCAGGAAGCCGAGGGAGGCGGTCAGCGACAGCACGACGGGCACCGCGAGGGCGAGGCGGCGTCTGGAAGGCAGATGAGCCATGGGGTCTCCACATCATCCGGGAGCGAGACCTGTCCGGACACGGGTTGTGCCTGGACAGGTACATGACGGGTGGTGCTCGCCCGAAACTATCTCCCCGACTCCTCGGCCAGCAATGACCTTCGGCAGGTGAGTTCACCGGCCATGACCTACGGGCGGCGCCGCTCGTTGGCCATGAGCCGCCGAGGTCACTTCGGAAACCCGTGCGAGGTGTTGAACCCGCCGTCGTGCGCCGCCGTGACCTTGGGCAGGGACGGCGAGGACTCTCCCGGCCCCCTTCTGACCACCACATCCGCAACGCTCGCGAGGAGACTCCGTGGCCACCGAGACACCGCCCCCCTCGAAATCCTCAACCCAACTCCCCTCCACCGAGGAGTTCGTCGCGGTGCAGGAGAGCGCGGAGTTCGGTGAACTGCGCAGTTCCTACCGCGGCTTCGCCTTCCCGCTGACCGTCGCCTTCATCGCCTGGTACCTGCTGTACGTCCTGCTGTCCAACTACGCGGGCGACTTCATGGGCACCAAGCTCCTCGGCAACATCAACATCGCCATGGCGTTCGGGTTCGCCCAGTTCCTCACCACGTTCCTCATCGCCTGGTGGTACTCGCGGCACGCCGCCGCGAAGCTCGACCCCAAGGCCGAGGCGATCAAGTCCCGGATGGAGGGCAACGCATGATCTCCGCGCAGCACACTCTTCTCGCCGCCGACCTCGCGGCCAACGAGGCCAGCGAGCACCGGCCGCTCATCATCACGCTGTTCGGCCTGTTCGTCGTGGCGACGCTCATCATCACCGTCTGGGCGGGCCGCCAGACCAAGGACGCGGCCGACTTCTACGCGGGCGGCCGCCAGTTCAGCGCCTTCCAGAACGGCCTCGCCGTCTCCGGCGACTACATGTCGGCCGCCTCGTTCCTCGGCATCGCCGGCGCCATCGCCCTCTTCGGCTACGACGGCTTCCTCTACTCCATCGGCTTCCTGGTCGCCTGGCTGGTGGCCCTCCTGCTGGTGGCCGAACCGCTGCGCAACTCCGGCCGCTACACGATGGGCGACGTCCTCGCCTACCGCATGCGCCAGCGCCCGGTCCGTACCGCGGCCGGCACCTCCACGATCGTCGTCTCGATCTTCTACCTGCTGGCCCAGATGGCGGGCGCGGGCGTCCTCGTCTCCCTGCTGCTCGGCATCACCTCCGACGCGGGCAAGATCGCCATCGTCGCCATGGTCGGCCTCCTGATGATCGTGTACGTCTCCATCGGCGGCATGAAGGGCACCACCTGGGTGCAGATGGTCAAGGCCGTCCTGCTCATCACCGGCACCCTCCTGATCACCTTCCTGGTGCTGCTGAAGTTCAACTTCAACATCTCCGACCTGCTCGGCAGCGCCGCCGAGAACAGCGGCAAGGGCACAGCCTTCCTGGAACCCGGCCTCCAGTACGGCGCCACCGGCACCTCCAAGCTGGACTTCGTCTCCCTGGGCATCGCCCTGGTCCTCGGCACCGCCGGCCTGCCGCACATCCTGATCCGCTTCTACACGGTGCCCAACGCCAAGGCCGCCCGGAAGTCCGTGAACTGGGCGATCGGCATCATCGGCGGCTTCTACCTGATGACCATCGCGCTCGGCTTCGGCGCCGCCGCCCTGATCTCACAGGAAGAGATCATCGCGTCCAACCCGTCCGGCAACACGGCCGCACCCCTGCTCGCCCTGCACCTGGGCGGCGTCGACTCGGCCTGGGGCGCCATCCTGCTGGCCACCATCTCGGCGGTCGCCTTCGCGACGATCCTCGCCGTGGTCGCGGGCCTCACCCTCGCGTCCTCGTCGTCCTTCGCCCACGACATCTACGCCAACGTCATCCGCAAGGGAGAGGCCACCGGCGCCGAGGAGGTCCGCGCGGCCCGCTGGGCGACCGTCTTCATCGGCATCGTCTCCATCGGCCTGGGCGCCCTCGCCCGCGACCTCAACGTGGCGGGCCTGGTCGCGCTGGCCTTCGCGGTCGCCGCCTCCGCCAACCTGCCGACCATCCTCTACAGCCTGTTCTGGAAGCGGTTCACCACCCAGGGCGCCCTCTGGTCCATCTACGGCGGCCTGATCGTGGCGGTCGGCCTGGTGCTGTTCTCACCCGTGGTCTCCGGCGACCCCAAGGCGATGTTCCCCGACGTCGACTTCGCCTGGTTCCCGCTGAAGAACCCCGGCATCATCTCCATCCCCTTCGGCTTCCTGATGGGCTTCCTCGGCACCGTCCTCACCAAGGAGAAGCCCGACACCGGCAAGTACGCGGAGCTGGAGGTACGGTCCCTGACCGGCACCGGCGCACACTGACGCACGCCTTTTTCGAAAGGGGCCGCGCCGCAGGCGATCCGTAGATCCCTACGACGCGGCCCCTTCGTACTCGTGGAGATCGGGCCTCCTCGTTGTCAGTGGGGTCACGTAGGCTCACAGGTGACGGAAGATCTGCGATCCGCTACGCGGGAGGGGGCCCACGTGCTCATCGACACCTTTGGCCGGGTCGCGACCGACCT
>NZ_MUBA01000280.1 GCF_002154575.1 Streptomyces bobili | reverse complement strand
CCTCCTCCGCCGCCGGACCACTCCCCTCCTCCGCCGCCGGACCACTCCCCTTCTTCCCGCGCCCCGCGTCCGCCAGCACCCACCGCCGGTGCAGCTCGACCAGTTCCTCGGGCGAGGCCTTGCACAGCCGGGCGAGCCGCTCGACGGGCGCGTAGTCGGTGGGGACGGCGTCCCCGTTGCAGTAGCGGTGCAGCGTCGACGTACTCATGTGGAGCCGTTTCGCGAGCGTGCCGTAACTGAGCCCGGACCGGTCCTTCAACTCCCGCAGCAGTTCCGCGAACTCGGCCGCAGCCACCGTTCGTCCACCCCCCATGTCCCGTCCCGGCGTTCCAGGGACGGTTTGTTTCCCCAGCTCAGACCCGTCGTGGGCGTTCCAGCGTCCCTGATCGTCCGCCGGTCGTGGCGGCTGGGACGAATCACCCCACAAGCTGTGGCCATCCAAGCACGCCGCTCCCGGCACCCGGTCGAGCGGCATGCGTCAACCAGCCATCTCCATCAGAGGAGTTCACGATGCGTACTCTCCCCACCCGCCGCACCGCCCGCCTGTTCGCCCCGGCGATCGCCGCCCTGGCCGCGCTGTCGCTGACCGCCTGCGAGGACGGGACGGGCACGAAGGACGAGGGCGCGTCGGCCCCGGTGTCCTCGCCGGCCGCCCCGCAGCCCGGGAAGACCGACAGCGGCCGGCCGGCGACCACCACCCCCGCGCCGGACGAGAAGGCCGAGGGAGCCAAGGGAACCGAGGGCAACGACAAGGCGGCCCAGGACGACGCGAACGCGTCCGACTCGGCCGCCGCCCCCGAGAACCGCGTCCTGTGCAACGGCTCGAACACGAAGGTCACCGCCCAGCCGGTCCCCCGCCCGCTGAACCACATGCTGATCACGGTCACCAACACCGGCAGCAAGCTGTGCGACCTGACCTACTACCCGGTGCTCCGCTTCGACGAGATGCAGTGGGCCCCGACGGCCGCGAAGGAGACGCAGCCGCAGGCGGTGACGACGCTCGCGCCCGGCGAGTCCGGCTACGCGGGCGTCCTGCTGGCGGCGGCCGACGGCAGCGGCGACGGCGGCGCGACCGCGAAGAAGCTGACGGTCGCCTTCCAGGGCCGCACCCCGAACAGTGACGGCGGCGCCACGGCGACGCCGCCGCTGCCGGCCAAGGGCGTGTACTACGACAGCTCGCTGACGGTGACGTACTGGCAGCAGAGCATGGACGACGCCCTGGCCTGGTAGGTCAGCGCAGGATCCGGGCCACCTCGGTGGCCCAGTAGGTGAGGATGTTCTGCGCACCGGCCCGCTTGATGCCGGTGAGCGTCTCCAGGATCGCCCGCTCGCGGTCGATCCAGCCCTTCTCGGCGGCGGCCTCGATCATCGAGTACTCGCCGGAGATCTGGTAGGCGGCCACGGGCACGTCCACCGCGTCGGCGACCCGCGCGAGGATGTCGAGGTAGGGCCCGGCGGGCTTGACCATCACCATGTCGGCGCCCTCCTCCAGGTCGAGGGCCAGCTCGCGCATCGACTCCCGCGCGTTGGCGGGGTCCTGCTGGTAGGTCTTGCGGTCCCCCTTCAACGAGGAGCCGACGGCCTCCCGGAAGGGCCCGAAGAAGGCGGAGGAGTACTTGACGGTGTAGGCGAGGACGGCGACGTCCTCGCGCCCGATCTGGTCGAGAGCGTCGCGGACGACCCCGATCTGCCCGTCCATCATCCCGCTGGGACCGACCACATGGGCACCGGCGTCGGCCTGCACCTGAGCCATCTCGGCGTACCGCTCAAGGGTGGCGTCGTTGTCGACACGCCCCTGGGCGTCGAGCACACCGCAGTGCCCGTGATCGGTGAACTCGTCGAGACAGAGGTCGGACATGACGAGCAACTCGTCCCCGACCTCGGCCCGTACGTCCCGCAGCGCGACCTGGAGAATCCCGTCCGGGTCGGTCCCCACGGTCCCGAGGGCGTCCTTCTTGGACTCCTCCGGCACCCCGAAGAGCATGATCCCGGAGACCCCGGCCTCCACCGCCTCCGCGGCGGCCTTCTTCAGACTGTCGCGGGTGTGCTGCACGACCCCGGGCATCGCCCCGATCGGCACCGGCTCACTCACACCCTCGCGCACGAACGCGGGAAGAATGAAGTCGGCCGGATGCAGCCGGGTCTCGGCGACCATCCGCCGCATGACAGGACTGGTCCGCAGCCGCCGAGGACGCGCACCGGGAAACGATCCATACGTAGCCATACCGCCTACGCTACGCCCGCTCCAGCACCCCTTTTGCCGACTCGGAGTCGGCCAGTTCAGCCCGTCCGGCGTTCGAGGACGAGGCGCGAAGCGCCGAAAGGGGGTCTGGGGGCGCAGCCCCCAGGGACGGGACGGGAAGGGGCGGC
>NZ_MUBA01000028.1 GCF_002154575.1 Streptomyces bobili | reverse complement strand
GTCCCCGCCCCCGTCCCCGGTTCCGGCGGTCGCGGAGGGCGTGGACGGGGAGGGCGTAGGCGCCGCGCCGGACGCCGAGGCCGTCGCCGCGAGCAGAAGGCCCAGCGGCAGGGCCAGGAATCGGGCCAGGATTCGGTTGACGTGCATGGGAGAACCGTGACGCCCGCGGACCCGGCGCCGCCCCGACCTGTGGACTACTCCCCGGTTGTGGACAGCGGCGTCACCCGGTACCCCGCCGGTCCCGTACACTTCTTCTGGCGATCCGGGTCACCGGGTCGACTTCGCACGCCCCGGTACCAGGGCCCCGACTTCGGTCGGATTCCCGGTATCTGCGCCCCTCGGTCCTTCGCGGCTCGGCGCACAGCGGGCGTCAGGCGTGGGAGCCGTCCGGTTCCCGCGGCACAACCGAGAAAATCAAGGAGAGCGGCCATGGCCGTCGTCACGATGCGGGAGCTGCTGGAGAGCGGCGTCCACTTCGGTCACCAGACCCGTCGTTGGAACCCGAAGATGAAGCGCTTCATCTTCACGGAGCGCAACGGCATCTACATCATCGACCTGCTCCAGTCGCTGTCGTACATCGACCGCGCCTACGAGTTCGTCAAGGAGACCGTCGCCCACGGCGGCACGGTCATGTTCGTCGGCACGAAGAAGCAGGCGCAGGAGGCCATCGCCGAGCAGGCCACCCGCGTCGGCATGCCCTACGTCAACCAGCGCTGGCTGGGCGGCATGCTCACCAACTTCTCGACCGTCTACAAGCGTCTGCAGCGCCTCAAGGAGCTCGAGCAGATCGACTTCGAGGACGTCGCCGCGTCGGGTCTGACGAAGAAGGAGCTCCTGGTCCTCTCGCGCGAGAAGATCAAGCTCGAGAAGACCCTCGGTGGTATCCGCGAGATGTCCAAGGTTCCCAGCGCCGTCTGGATCGTGGACACCAAGAAGGAGCACATCGCGGTCGGTGAGGCCCGGAAGCTCAACATCCCGGTCGTCGCCATCCTCGACACCAACTGCGACCCCGACGAGGTCGACTACAAGATCCCGGGCAACGACGACGCGATCCGCTCCGTCACGCTGCTCACCCGCGTGATCGCCGACGCCGTGGCCGAGGGCCTCATCTCCCGCTCCGGTGTCGCCACCGAGGGCAAGGGTGACAAGGCCGCCGGCGAGCCGCTGGCCGCGTGGGAGCGCGACCTGCTCGAGGGCGAGAAGAAGGCGGACGACGCCGAGAAGCCGGCTGAGGCCGCTGCCGAGGCGCCCGCCGCTGAGGCTCCGGCCGCCGAGGAGGCCCCGGCTGCGGAGGCTCCGGCCGCCGAGGCCGAGGCTCCGGCCGCCGAGGCTGAGGCTCCGGTCGCCGCCGAGACGCCGGCCGCCGAGGGCGAGCAGGCCTGACCCGTCGGGACGTGCGACGGCGGGAGCGGTGACATCAAGTCCGCTCCCGCCGTTCACCCGTAAGTCAGCGGTGGGTCAGAGGCCTACAGCTCCATGTAGGCCGCAGACCCCGTAGATCTTCGATCTTCCAGACTTCGAGAAAGATTCACAGACTCATGGCGAACTACACCGCCGCCGACGTCAAGAAGCTCCGCGAGCTCACCGGCGCCGGCATGATGGACTGCAAGAAGGCGCTGGACGAGGCCGAGGGCAACGTCGACAAGGCCGTCGAGGCGCTCCGCATCAAGGGCCAGAAGGGCGTCGCCAAGCGCGAGGGCCGCTCCGCCGAGAACGGCGCCGTGGTCTCGCTCATCGCGGACGACAACTCGGCCGGCACCATCGTCGAGCTGAAGTGCGAGACGGACTTCGTCGCCAAGAGCGAGAAGTTCCAGGCCGTCGCCAACACGATCGTCGAGCACGTCGCCAAGATCGCCCCGGCCGACCTCGAGGCGCTCCTCGCCTCCGAGATCGAGCCCGGCAAGACGGTCCAGGCGTACGTGGACGAGGCCAACGCCAACCTGGGCGAGAAGATCGTCCTGGACCGCTTCGCGCAGTTCGCGGACGGCTACGTCTCCGCGTACATGCACCGCACGATGCCCGACCTGCCCCCGCAGATCGGTGTCCTCGTCGAGCTGGACAAGCCCAACGCCGACGTCGCCAAGGGCATCGCCCAGCACATCGCCGCCTTCGCGCCGAAGTACCTCTCCAAGGAGGACGTGCCGGCCGAGGTCGTCGAGTCGGAGCGTCGTATCGCCGAGGAGACCACCCGCGCCGAGGGCAAGCCCGAGGCCGCGATCGCCAAGATCGTCGAGGGTCGTCTCAACGGCTTCTTCAAGGACGCCACGGTCCTCGGTCAGCCGTACGCCCTGGACAACAAGAAGTCCGTGCAGAAGGTCCTGGACGAGGCCGGTGTCAGCCTGAAGCGCTTCGCGCGCATCAAGGTCGGCATCTGAGTCCGCACAGCGACGGACGCCCGGCCCCGATAGGGTCGGCAGCAGTCGTCCGTGGACGCCGTCACCTGGCGTGTGACGGACGACAGCAGATCTGACGAGGAGGCCATTGCCGCGCACGGGTTGCGAACACCCCACCGGCAGTGGCCTTCTTCGTATGTGCACCACGTGAAAGAGGCGGGATCTCCCATGACCACCACCAAGGCCCAGAAGAGCAACGACGGCAAAGCGAGCGGCCGGTTTCTGCTGAAGCTGTCCGGAGAGGCTTTCGCCGGTGGCGGCAGCCTGGGTGTCGATCCCGACGTGGTGCACAAGATCGCCCGGGAGATCGCGGCCGTCGTGCGCGACGGGGCGGAGATCGCGGTGGTCATCGGCGGCGGCAACTTCTTCCGCGGCGCCGAACTCCAGGTACGCGGCATGGACCGGGCCCGCTCGGACTACATGGGCATGCTCGGCACGGTCATGAACTGCCTCGCCCTCCAGGACTTCCTGGAGAAGGAGGGCATCGACAGCCGGGTTCAGACCGCCATCACCATGGGCCAGGTCGCCGAGCCGTACATCCCGCTGCGTGCCGTGCGCCACCTGGAGAAGGGCCGCGTCGTCATCTTCGGCGCCGGTATGGGCATGCCGTACTTCTCCACCGACACCACCGCCGCCCAGCGCGCCCTGGAGATCGACGCCGAGGCGCTCCTGATGGGCAAGAACGGCGTGGACGGCGTCTACGACTCCGACCCGAAGACCAACCCGGAGGCCGTCAAGTTCGACGCCCTCGGGTACGGCGAGGTCATCACGCGCGACCTGAAGGTCGCCGACATGACCGCGATCACTCTGTGCCGCGACAACAAGCTGCCGATCCTCGTCTTCGAGCTTCTGGTCGAGGGCAATATCGCTCGGGCCGTCAAGGGTGAGAAGATCGGCACGCTGGTGAGTGAGCAGGGCAGCCGGGCCTGACCGGCGGAACTCCCCGGTCCGGCCGGAGGAATCCCGGTTCGTACGACAACACCTGACCGGGCGACGGACCCTGGTCGGGGGATGGACAATGTCCTGCCGGTCGGGAACCGTGCAGGAAGAAGACGCGACGCAGCCGGCCGCCGCCTCCGCAAGGAACCGGAGCCGGGCCTACTCAAGACACGCAGGAGCAAGTGGTGATCGAAGAGACCCTCCTCGAGGCCGAGGAGAAGATGGAGAAGGCCGTCGTGGTCGCCAAGGAGGACTTCGCCGCGATCCGCACCGGCCGTGCGCACCCGGCGATGTTCAACAAGATCGTGGCCGACTACTACGGCGCGCCGACGCCGATCAACCAGCTGGCTTCGTTCTCTGTGCCGGAGCCGCGCATGGCGGTCGTCACCCCGTTCGACAAGAGCGCGCTGCGCAACATCGAACAGGCGATCCGTGACTCGGACCTGGGCGTCAACCCGAGCAACGACGGCAACATCATCCGGGTGGTGTTCCCCGAGCTGACGGAGGAGCGCCGCAAGGACTACATCAAGGTGGCCCGGACCAAGGCCGAGGACTCCAAGATCTCGATCCGCGCGGTGCGTCGCAAGGCCAAGGACGCCATCGACAAGATGATCAAGGACGGCGAGGTCGGCGAGGACGAGGGTCGCCGCGCCGAGAAGGAACTCGACGACACCACCGCGAAGTACGTCGCCCAGGTGGACGAGCTCCTGAAGCACAAGGAAGCGGAGCTGCTCGAGGTCTGATGAACGACTCTTCCTGGGGCGCTCCGCCACGAGCCGGTTCACAGGCCGGGTACTGGGGGCCCAACGATCACGGGGCCGTCCCGCACGGACCTGTCCAGGGGGCTGCCCCGGCGGGTCCCGCGTACGATGCGCCTGAGGCGCAGCAGACTCGCCCCATGCCCATCGTCCCCGACGTACCCGCTCATGGCGGAAACCAGGATGACGACCGGGGGGCCGCTCGGCTGGGCGGCCCCTTGTTCAGAGACGAGACGTCCCACGGCGGTACGTTCCGCAACGAGACGTCCCCCGCGGGGACGTTCCGTGACGAGACCCCGTCGGCACAGCCCGCTGCGGCGGTGCCGCAGAATCCGGAGCCCATGCCCGACGCACCACAGCCGGCCTCCGCCCCGCAGAAGAAGAGCGCGGGCCGGGACCTGACTGCGGCCATAGGGGTGGGCGTCGGACTCGGTGCGGTGATCATCGCGTCGCTGTTCGTCGTCAAGGCGGTCTTCGTCGGCGTGATCGCCGTCGCCGTCGTCGTCGGCCTGTGGGAGCTGACCAGCCGGCTGCAGGAACGAAAGGGCATCAAGGCGCCGCTGGTGCCGCTCGCGGTCGGCGGCGCGGCCATGGTCGTCGCCGGATACGTCCGGGGTGCCGAGGGCGCCTGGGTGGCCATGGCCCTGACCGCGCTCGCGGTCCTGGTCTGGCGGATGACGGAACCCCCGGAGGGCTACCTCAAGGACGTCACGGCCGGCGTCTTCGCGGCCTTCTACGTCCCGTTCCTGGCCACGTTCGTCGCGATGATGCTCACCGCGGACGACGGGGCGCTCCGGGTGATGACCTTCCTGCTCCTGACGGTCGTCAGCGACACCGGGGCGTACGCCGTCGGCTGGCGCTTCGGCAAGCACAAGCTCGCTCCGCGGATCAGTCCCGGCAAGACCCGCGAGGGCCTGCTCGGCGCGGTGTCGTTCGCGATGGTCGTGGGCGCGCTGTGCATGGAGTTCGTGATCGAGGACGGCACGTGGTGGCAGGGACTGCTGCTCGGCCTGGCGGTCGCGGTCAGCGCCACCCTCGGTGACCTCGGCGAGTCCATGATCAAGCGGGACCTCGGCATCAAGGACATGGGCACCCTGCTCCCCGGCCACGGCGGCATCATGGACCGCCTCGACTCGCTTCTGCCCACCGCGCCGGTGGTGTGGCTGTTGCTGGTGCTGTTCGTGGGGTCCGGCTGACGGGTGCTCCGCCCCGGCCGAAACGGGCCCCCGTCCTCCGCGGACGGGGGCTCGTCCCATGACCGGCGCACCGTGATCTCCGGGCTCTTCCGAGCCGACCGGGGCACCCGAATGGATCTGCGACACTGGTAGGGCCATGCCTAAGCCCGGAGAACTGGCAGGCGAA
>NZ_MUBA01000279.1 GCF_002154575.1 Streptomyces bobili | reverse complement strand
CCACACACCTTCGCCAGAACCGCCCCCACCCTCCCCCGCGTCCTGTTCTACGGTGCCATCAGTCACTCACGACAGACTGACGACCAGACTCACGACCGGGGAGGAACCGTGCAGCAGCCCAAGGCCGCGCTCGCCGAGCGCATCGCCGAGCGCAGATGGGGANNGCTGGTGCCGGTGGCCGACGGAGGGCTGTGGTCGGTGCGTTCGGGCGGGGTGCGGTGGATCTGCGGGTTCACGGACGAGGCCGCGCTGGCCAGGTTCGCCCTGCATCACGGGCCCGGTGACCAGCCGATGGAGTACGCGGCGCTGCTCGGGGCGCGCATCGTCGACGAGATCGTGCCCGCGCTGGGCGAGCCCGCCGGTCTGGCCGTCGACATCGCCACCGAGGACGGTTCGATGTTCTTCCCGCCGGTCATCGGCATCGTTCCGGAGGCGGTCGCCGTCGATGCCGGTGAGGCGGAGGAGGGGACGCGACATGAGCGGTGACGGTACGGACATCAATCTCGACAAGGCGTCCGTCGCCAAGTTCACGCAGGGCGTGGGCGCGACGATCGACGAACTCGGTGAACTCGGCGGCGCGACCGGCTCGATCATGGGCAAGGGCTTCTCGGAGCTGGCGATGACGGGGATGGAGGCCGGGCACCACGGCCTCTCGGTCGACTTCGAGGACTTCTGCGAGCGCTGGGAATGGGGTGTGCGCGCGCTGGTGCACGACGCCAGCGAACTGGCGAACCGCCTCGGCCTGGCGGCGGGCACCCTGTGGGAGCACGACCAGTACGTCGCGGGCACTCTCAAGGTGGGCGCCAACTCCCTGTTCGGCGGAAACCCTCACGCCGGCGAGGAGGACATCGCCAAGCAGGACTGGGGCGACATCTTCACGCCGGACGCTCTGAACCCGGACTGGAGCGCCGAGTCGTGGGACAAGGCCGGCGAGGAGATGGAACAGACTTGGAAGGACACCGGCCGTACCGTCCTGACCGAGGGCCGGGGCGGCCAGCAGTCGGAGATGCTCAACGACGCGTTCGGCATCTCCGACGACCAGTGGAACCAGGCGCTGGACGACACCTTCGGCCCGTCGCCGGAGGAACGCGCCCAGCAACAGCAACAGCAACAGCAACAGCAGGGTGAGTCCGGGGGGAACTGACTGTGGGTATCGGCGACTTCATCAGCGACATCACGCCGGACTCGGTCGAGGACTTCGTCGAGGACGGCACCGAGTGGGTCGGCAACCGGGTCGAGGACGCGGGCAACTGGACCGCCGACCGGCTGGACGACGTCGGCTGGGAGTCCGGCGCGGACTGGGTGCGCGAGCAGTCCCGTTCGGTCGCCAACCGGATGGGCGCCGAGGTCGACGAGATGGACCTCGGGCAGACCGAGGACAAGACCAAGCTGATCTACGGCAGCCCCAGCGAGATCAGCGCGACCGCCACCAAACTCAAGGCGTTCCAGAAGGCATTCGACAGCACCGGCGACGGCCTCAAGGGCATGGACCCGGCCCGGCTCAAGGGCGAGACGGCCGAGGCGCTGCGCACCGCGGTGAGCACCCAGCCGCCCAAGTGGTACAACGCCGCCGACGCCTGCACGAAGGCCGTCGGCGCGCTGGAGGCGTTCGCCGACACCGTCACCTGGGCGCAGGGGCAGGCGCAGGCGGCGATCGACAAGTGGAAGGCGGGCGTCAAGGCGTCCGAGAACGCCGCCGACGCCCACCGCAAGAAGGTCGACGACTACAACAGTGCTGTCGACCGCTACAACGCCCAGCCCTCCGACAAACGCGACCCGTCCACGCTTCCTCCGTGCCCCGCGCCCACGTTCGACGACCCCGGCAAGAAGCTGATGAAGGAGGCCCAGGACATCCTCGCCGAGGCCCGCAAGCAGCGGAACTCGGCGGCGGAGACGGCCCGTACGGCGGTCCGCGCGGCCCGCGACATGGCTCCGGAGAAGCCCTCGTACACCGAGCAACTGGGCGACGGCTTCCAGGAGCTGCAGATCATGGGCGACCATGTGGGCGGCGGCATCATCAAGGGCACGGCGGGGCTGCTCAACTTCGTCCGCAGCGTCAACCCGCTGGACCCGTACAACATCACGCACCCGGCCGAGTACGCCACGTCCCTCAACAGCCTGGCCGCAGGACTGGTGGTCGCCGCCAACGACCCGGTCGGCACCGGCAAGCAGATGATCAGCGACTTCATGAAGGACCCGGCCGAGGGCTTCGGCCGCCTGCTCCCGGACCTCGCGCTGACCGCCGCCACCGGTGGCGGCGGCGCCGCGGTGAAGGGCATCCGCGTCGCCGAGGAGGCCGCCGACGCGGCGCGGCTGCGTAATCTGGTCGACGACGCCCCGGACGGGACGCACAACCGGCCGGACGGCGGGCGCACCACCGACGGCACCGACCCGGTGGACCTCGCCTCGGGCCGGATGTTCCTGCCCCAGACCGACCTCGAGATCCCTGGCATTCTGCCGCTGGTCTTCACCCGCCGCACCGAGTCCGGCGCCACGGCCGGCCGCTTCCTGGGGCCCGCCTGGACGTCCACCGTCGACGAGCGCCTGCAGATCGACGCCATCGGCGTCCTTCACATCACCGCCGACGGGCTCCTGATCACCTACCCCCACCCGGTCCCCGGCGCGCCGACCACACCGGAATCGGGCAGAACCCGCACCCTGCTGGCCCGGGACGCCGAAGGCGACTACACGCTCACCGACACCGACACCGGCCTGACCCGCCACTTCACCGCCCCGCCCGGCAGCGAACCGGGCGACGACGGCACGGCCTGGCTGTCGACCGTCACCGAACGCAACGGCCACACGATCACCGTCGACCGCGGCGAGGACGGCCTGCCGCTGGCCCTCGTCCACTCGGCGGGCCACCAGGTGAGGTTCACCACCGCCGATGGCCTGGTCACCGCCCTGTCCCTGGCCGGCGCAGGCGAGGACGGCACGGACCTGCCCCTGATGAACTACGGCTACCAGGACGGCAACCTCACCACCGTCACCAAGCCCTCCGGCGCCACCACCACCTTCGTGTACGACGACCGCCACCGCGTCATCGCCTGGATCGACTCCAACGCAAGCCGCTACGACTACGTCTACGACGACCGCCACCGCGTCGTGGCCGAAGGCGGCGAGGCCGGCCACATCCAGATCACCCTGACCTACACCGAACCCGACCCCGAAACCGGCCACCGCACCACCACCCTCACCACGGCCGCCGGGCACACCACCCGCCACGTCATCGACGACCACTGCCGGGTGATCGCCTCTACCGACCCCCTCGGCCACACCACCCGCTCCACCTTCGACACCCACGGCAACCTGCTCACCCGCACCGACCCGCTCGGACGCACCACCGTCTACACCTACGACGAGTCGGGCCGGGTGGTGTCCGCCACCCGGCCCGACGGGAGCGTGCTGCGTACCGTGCGCGGCCCGTTCGGCCTGCCGGTGGAGGTGACCGGGCCCGACGGGCATCGCACGACATACGCATACGACGAGCACGGCAACCGCACCTCGGTCACGGAGCAGGCCGGACACACCACCTCCTACGGGTACGACCAGCACGGCCGCCTCACCTCCGTCACCGACGCCCTCGGCGCCACGACGCGGATGGTCCCCGACGGCGCGGGCCTGCCGACGGAGGTCACCGACCCGGCCGGCGGAGTCACCCGACTGGGCCGCGACGCCCTCGGCAGAGTCGTACGCATCACCGACCCGGCCGACGGAGTCACCCACTTCACCTGGGACGCGGACGGCAATCTCGCCCGCCGAACCGCCCCGGACGGCGCGACCGAGTCATGGACCTACGACGGCGAGGGCAACTGCCTCACCCACACCGACCTGGCCGAGGGAGTGACCCGCTTCGACTACACCCACTTCGACCTCCTCGCCTCCCGCACCCAACCAGACGGCTCCCGCTACGAGTTCCAGCACGACGCCTTCCTGCGCCTGGCCCGGGTGACCAATCCCCAAGGGCTCTCGTGGAGTTACGAGCACGACGCGGCTGGCCGCCTTGTGTCGGAAACCGACTTCGACGGACGGACCCTCAACTACCGTCTCGATGCCGCAGGGCAACTGACGTCCCGGACCGATGCCCTCGGTGGCGTCCTCACCCTGGAGCACGACCAGCTCGGCCGAATGATCAGGAAGGACGCAGGAGGCAGGACCACCACCTACGCGTACGACGTGTCGGGACGCCTCTTGCAGGCGTCCGGCCCGGACGGAGACCTGATCCGCCAGTACGACAGGCGCGGCCTGCTCAAGACGGAACTCGTCGACGGCCGCGCCATCACCTACATGTACGACGCGCTGGGCCGCCGAACTCGACGCGTGACCCCGACCGGCCATGTCACCACGTACGCCTATGACGTGGCAGGCCGCCTCGACGTGATGGCCGCGAGCGGCCATCACGTCGACTTCACCCATGACGCCGCAGACCGCGAGGTGTCGCGCTCCTACGGCGACACGATGACGCTGTCATCCGTCCGGGACGAAGTCGGCAGAGTTTGCGCCCAGTACGTCACGGCCGGCGGACAGGCCCTGAACAGCCGTACGTACACCTACCGTGCCGACGGTCACCTCACCTCCGTGGCCGACGAGTTGTCCGGCACCAGGTCCTTCGAACTCGACAACGCCGGCCGGGTCACCGCCGTCAACGCCCACGGCTGGACGGAACGCTACGCCTACGACCTCGCCGGCAATCAGACCGAAGCCTCCTGGCCCTCCACGCATCCGGACCACGAGGCAACCGGTCCTCGCACGTACACCGGCACCACGATCAGCCGTGCCGGCAACAGCCGCTTCGAACACGACCGTCTCGGGCGCGTGGTCCTCAAGCAGCGGACCCGCCTGTCCCACAAGCCGCAGACATGGCGTTACGCGTGGGATGCCGAGAGCCGGCTCACCTCCGTCGTCACGCCGGACGGCACCCTCTGGAAGTACCGATACGACCCGCTGGGCCGCCGCATCGCCAAGCAGCGTCTCTCGGACGATGGTGAGACCGTCCTGGAGGAAACCCGCTTCACTTGGGACGGCATGGTCCTATGCGAACAGACAACCGACTCCCATGGCCTGCCGAACATCGTGGCACTCACCTGGGACCATCGCGGCTCGGCTCCCCTCGCCCAGACCGAACGCATCCTCTCCCGCGACGAGGGTCAGCAGGAGATCGACCGCCGCTTCTTCGCCATTGTCACGGACCTCGTCGGAACCCCGACCGAACTGGTCGCCGAGAACGGGGACATCGCCTGGCGCGCCCGGTCCACCCTCTGGGGCACCACCGCCTGGAACCGGAACAGCACCGCCTACACGCCCCTCCGCTTTCCCGGCCAGTACCACGACCCCGAAACCGGCCTCCACTACAATCTCTTCCGGCACTATGACCCCGCCACGGCCCGCTATCTCACCCCGGATCCGCTGGGCCTCGCTCCCGCGCCCAACCCGGCCGCCTATGTCCACAACCCGCACACCTGGACGGACCCACTGGGCCTTTCTCCCTACCAAGACAAGGGAGGAAACGCGGAGATCGATTCCCGAAAGCTCGACTACCTGTTCAACAAGGACATCAAGCAGGACTCGCACAACTCCCCGAGGGCGCTCCAGAACGAACTGCAGCTCCACCGTATCGGCATACCGGACACTCCAGAGATGCGGCAATATGTCACCGATCATCTGTCAAATGCCGCCCAGCAGCCCTTCGGGCGCACCTTCAGCAAGGAGTGGCCCGGCGGAAGCGGCGAGTTCGGCGTGACTGAGTCTGTTCTCCACGGCCCGCACGGCGCACTTGGCGTCGAGAGCACCTGGGAGATCCTGCCGGACGGCGGGCACAGGCTCTCCACAGTCATCTTCCGCGGCAGTGGCCCGAACGTCAGCATCCACGGCAGCCTGGATCACTGGCCGCCGTACACCGGAAAGTGAAGGTGGACGTGTACCGAGAGTTCCTCACCCCCGACGACGAAGAGGTCTACGAGGCCGTCGGCGAGTGGCCTGACTCGGACGAGAGTGGCGCACGGACTCTCACCTTCCGGGATAATTCCGGACAATCTCTCATTTTTTCCTACGACGCGCTGGCGAGGTCGGTGAGGATCCGATGGGTGAACGATCAGGGAATCGAGATGATGGATATCTTCCGCGAAAGCGCAACACGCCTTTCCTTCACCTCAGGCCAGTCGGCCAAGCACATTCTCATCGATTTCCAGACCGGCGAGTGCACGGGGACCCTGGAGATTCAATTGACGCCCCACCTGTCGGTACGCGACCGCCTCCTGTTCCAATAGAAGGCACTAGGGTGTCCCATTGCCCCGCCCTGCCTGCTGCATATCACCGACACACAACGGGCTTTCCTCTTCCCTGAGGAAAGCCCCGCACTGACGCGGGGACGGTTACATGGCTGCGGCAACGCAGACCGGATGAGACAAGTAGGACCATGAACCTGACGTTCGACGGCGACTGGCGCGCAACAGTGACGGCCGATCCGCTTCCCATCACTCCCCGCTTCACCGGCGACTCCGTGGATCTCGCGCGGTACGCGGACGTGAGCGAGCGTGAGCGGTTCGTCGTAGACACCTTCGGCAGCCGGCACTGGCTGTGGGACACGCCCGACGTCTTCCGCTTCGCCCCGGACAGCCGGAAGCTGGTCGGGGCCGAACTCCAGCTGCCGTACGTGTCCGCCGCCCACGAGACCTCCACCCGCCTTCCCGTCATGCCCGCCGTACACCAGGGCGGGATTCTCGCGGACGAGGTCCGGGATTTCCGGCACGAGATGTGCTCGGTGATGTGCCGAGTCCCCGCAGACGCCGAGCTGATCTGCCTGCGCGACCTCGACGTCCTC
>NZ_MUBA01000278.1 GCF_002154575.1 Streptomyces bobili | reverse complement strand
AGGGGCGCGGGGAACGGCGCGCTCAGCGCTCACCCACCCCGCGGACGGCGAACGTCACTCACCAACCCGCCCCCTCCCGCGTTCGGCACCGCAGGTATCCGTGCGGCAGAATCGGCCACGATGAGCACCTACCGCGACCTCACCGCCCCCATCGGCTCCCGCAGAGCCACCGCGCTGCGCACGGTCGGCACCCGCGAGCGCCGCTCCCACCTGACCGCACCCCGCGTGCCCACGGTCGGGATCGACATCGGCGGCACCAAGGTGATGGCGGGCGTCGTCGACGCGGACGGCAACATCCTGGAGAAGCTCCGCACCGAGACCCCGGACAAGTCCAAGAGCCCCAAGGTCGTCGAGGACACGATCGTCGAACTGGTCCTGGACCTGTCCGACCGGCACGACGTGCACGCGGTCGGCATCGGCGCGGCCGGCTGGGTCGACGCCGACCGCAACCGGGTCCTGTTCGCCCCCCACCTGTCCTGGCGCAACGAGCCGCTGCGCGACCGCATCGCCGGCCGCCTCGCGGTGCCCGTCCTCGTCGACAACGACGCCAACACCGCCGCCTGGGCGGAGTGGCGCTTCGGAGCGGGCCGCGGCGAGGACCACCTCGTCATGATCACCCTCGGGACGGGCATCGGCGGCGCCATCCTGGAGGACGGCCAGGTCAAGCGCGGCAAGTACGGCGTCGCGGGCGAGTTCGGCCACATGCAGGTCGTCCCCGGCGGTCACCGCTGCCCGTGCGGCAACCGCGGCTGCTGGGAGCAGTACAGCTCCGGCAACGCGCTGGTCAGAGAGGCGCGCGAGCTGGCCGCGGCGGACTCCCCGGTGGCGTACGGGATCATCGAGCACGTCAAGGGCAACATCGGTGACATCACCGGCCCGATGATCACCGAGCTGGCCCGCGACGGCGACGCCATGTGCATCGAACTGCTCCAGGACATCGGCCAGTGGCTCGGCGTCGGCATCGCCAACCTCGCCGCCGCCCTCGACCCCTCCTGCTTCGTGATCGGCGGCGGCGTCTCGGCCGCCGACGACCTGCTCATCGGCCCCGCGCGCGACGCGTTCAAGCGCCAGCTCACCGGACGCGGCTACCGCCCCGAGGCCCGCATCGTCCGCGCCCAGCTCGGCCCCGAGGCCGGCATGGTCGGCGCCGCCGACCTGGCCCGCCTGGTCGCCCGCCGCTTCCGGCGCGCCAAGCGCCGCCGCGTGGAGCGCTTCGAGCGCTACGAACGGTTCGCCGAGGCCGCCCGCCGCGCCACCCGGGACACCGCGTGACCGCCGCCCCGGCCCACCGCTCCGCGTCCTCGGACGAGCCGCCCCGCCCGCCCGAGACGCGCGGCCACGTGATCCGCCGCCGCGCGATCACCCTGCTGATCATCGGGCTGCTCATCGGCGTCCCGGCCGGCTATCTGGTGATCTCCGCCAACCAGAGCCGCGACAGCGGCAAGGACAAGGAGGCGAAGTACTCGGCGACCGGCCTCACCGAGGCCTGGCCCTCCAAGGTGCAGCAGCGTCTCTACCAGGTACCGGTGCCGCACCCGTCAAACAAGGTCGCCTACTACGAGACGAACAACTGGCGCACCAGCCGCCTCTACGTCCAGTTCCAGACCACCCACCAGGGACTGGACGACTTCCTCGCCGCACTCGGCCACAGCCGGTCCGACCTGGAGAAGGACGCCATCACCATCAGCGAGCGCGACCGCTCCATCACCGGCTGGAAGTTCTCCGGACCGGGCTCCCGGCCCGGCGACTACTACGGCTTCATCCGCAAGCAGAAGGCCCCCCAGCCCACCCAGGACGTGGTGGTGAACACCGGGAACGCGATCTTCCCGATGGTGTACGTCGTCTCGCGCACCGTCCCCTAGGACATCGGGGCGCCGGCCCCCGCGGGCCCTTCTCGTCCACCCCGAGGCGGTGGCCGGAGCCGATTGTCAGACCCCGCCCGTAGAGTCGAAGACGACTGATCCGACACGCGGGCGGGAGGTGGACACAGCGTATGAGCGACACGACAGCGGTCGCCGGTCACCCGGCGGAGCCGATCGGCGCGCGCCTCGCCGCCGTCTTCCTGCCCGCGTCCCTCCCGCGCGAGGGCCGGATCGCCTTCTGGGACCCCGACGAAGACCCGCTGCCCGACGCCGCGTCCGCCGGCCGCACCGAACTCACGGAGCTGACCGTCGTCCGCCGCCACGGGACCTCGGTCCGCCGCCGGCAGACCGCCGCCCTGTCCCTGCCTGTCGAGACGGCCCTGCCGCTCCTGGTGCGTGCCCGGCACGACCCCGCCGCCCACCCCGCGACCGCCTGCTGGGGCGCCGCCGCCCTGCACGCCCTGCGGCTCGCCGCCCGCGGCCGGCTGCTGCCCGGCCTCACCCCGGCCGGCCACGACGCCTGGCGGGCCGGGGTGAGGCCGGGCA
>NZ_MUBA01000277.1 GCF_002154575.1 Streptomyces bobili | reverse complement strand
GCCGGCCGCACCATGCTGATGAACCTGGAGACGCTCCAGTGGGACGCGTCCATCCTTGCCGCGATGAACGTGCCCGAGGCGGTCCTGCCGGAGATCAGGTCCTCCGCCGAGGTCTACGGCACCGCGGTCGGCCAGCTGTCCGGTGTGCCGGTCGCCTCGGCGCTGGGCGACCAGCAGGCGGCGGTGTTCGGGCAGGCCTGCTATGACGTGGGGACGGCGAAGAACACGTACGGGACGGGCAGTTTCCTGCTGCTCAACACCGGCAACCGGCCGGTGCCGTCGAAGAACGGGCTGCTCACGACGATGGGGTACAAGATCGGCGGGGAGGCACCGGTCTACTGCCTGGAGGGCTCGATCGCCATAACGGGCGCGCTCGTCCAGTGGTTCCGCGACCAGCTCGGCATCATCCGTACGGCGGACGAGATCGAGACCCTGGCGGCGAGCGTCGACGACAACGGCGGCGCGTACATCGTGCCCGCGTTCTCCGGCCTGTTCGCTCCCTACTGGCGCTCCGACGCGCGCGGGGTCGTCACCGGGCTCACCCGGTACGTCACGAAGGCACATCTCGCGCGCGCGGTGCTGGAGGCGACGAGCTGGCAGACGCGTGAGGTCGTCGACGCGATGTACCAGGACTCCGGGGTGCGGATCACCACCCTGAAGGTGGACGGCGGCATGACGAAGAACAACCTGCTCATGCAGCACCAGGCGGACGTGCTCGGCGTGCCCGTGATCCGGCCCCGGGTCTCCGAGACGACGTGCCTGGGCGCGGCGTACGCGGCCGGGCTGGCCACCGGTGTCTGGAACGACCTCGACGAACTGAAGACGCACTGGCAGAAGGACGTCGAGTGGACACCGGCGATGGAGGCATCGGTCCGGGACCGCGAGTACCGCAACTGGCGCAAGGCCGTGGAGAAGAGCTTCGGTTGGCTGGAGGACGGCGAGGGATAGACCGCGCCCATCACGCGCGCGTGCGCGGGTGGGCTCGCCATGAGCCGCGGCCCGTACCCCGGTCGGCGGGGGTACGGGCCGTGCGCCGTCTCAGGTGGTGACCGTCTGCCGGCGGTCCGCGTCGTGATCCATGGCGTGCTGGACGACACCGACCAGCACGTCCTTCACCGAGCTCCGGTCGCGGGCGTCGCACAGCAGCACCGGTACGGCGACGTCGAGGTCGAGCGCGCGGCGTACCTCCTCGACGGGGTAACGGGCGGCGTCCTCGAAACAGTTGACGCCGATGAGGAAGGGGATGGAGCGGCGCTCGAAGTAATCGACGGCGGCGAAGCAGTCCCCCAGGCGGCGGGTGTCGGCGAGCACGATGGCACCGAGAGCACCTTCGGAGAGCTCGTCCCACATGAACCAGAACCGCTCCTGGCCGGGCGTGCCGAACAGGTACAGCACCAGGTCCTCGCGCAGGGTGATACGCCCGAAGTCCATGGCGACGGTGGTGGTGTGCTTGCGCTCGACGCCCGTGGTGTCGTCGACCGGCCGGCCGGCCTCCGTGAGGAACTCCTCGGTGCGCAGCGGCCTGATCTCGCTGACGGCGCCGACGAGGGTGGTCTTGCCCACCCCGAATCCGCCCGCCACCAGGATCTTGAGCGTGACGGGCTCGACCGGGGGCTTGCCGCGCTCAGAACGCCCGAAGATCATCGGTTGCTTCTCCTGCTCGATGGGGTCGTGGGCGGTGTGCCGTAGCCTCCGCCGCCGGGGGTTTCGATGACGAGGACGTCGCCGGGGCCGACGTCCGCGGAGCCGCTGCCGCCGAGTTCGACGACGGTGCCGTCGGCGCGTTCCACACGGTTGGTGCCCAGTGCTCCGGGGGCACCACCCGCCATGCCGTACGGAGGGACACGGCGGTGCTGGGAGAGGGTGGAGACGGTCATGTGCTCCAGGAACCGGATGCGGCGTACGGCGCCGTCCCCGCCGTACCACTTCCCGGCGCCGCCGCTGCCGTGCCGGACGGCGAACTCGTCGAGCCGTACGGGAAGCCGCCACTCCAGGATCTCGGGGTCGGTCAGGCGGGAGTTGGTCATGTGGGTCTGGACGGCGCTCGCGCCGGGGAATCCGTCGCCCGCGCCCGATCCGGAGGCGAGTGTCTCGTAGTACTGGTGGCGTGCGTTGCCGAAGGTGACGTTGTTCATCGTGCCGGAGCCTTCGGCCTGGACGCCGAGGGCGGCGTAGAGGGCGCCGGTGATCGCCTGGGAGGTCTCGACGTTGCCGGCGACCACGGCGGCGGGTGGTTCGGGGGCGAGCAGCGAGCCGTGCGGGACGATGATCCTCAAGGGGCGCAGGGAGCCGTCGTTGAGGGGGATGTCGTCGGCGACCAGAGTGCGGAAGACATACAGGACGGCCGCGTTGACGACGGCGTACGGGGCGTTGAAGTTGGTCGCCTGCTGCGCCGACGTGCCCGTGAAGTCGACGGTCGCGGAGCGGTTCTCGCGGTCCACGCGCACGCGTACCCGGATGAAGGCGCCGGCGTCGGTCTCGTAGGTGTACTCGCCGTCGTCGAGGGCGTCGATGACGCGGCGCACGGCCTCCTCGGCGTTGTCCTGGACGTGCCGCATGTAGGCCTGTACGACGTCGAGTCCGAAGTTCTCGATCATGCGGGCGACTTCGTCGACGCCCTTCTGGTTGGCGGCGATCTGCGCCCGTAGGTCGGCGAGGTTGGTCGCGGGGTTGCGGGAGGGGTACGGCGCCTCGGTGAGCAGGCGGAGCGTCTCCTCCTCGCGGAGGCGGCCGTTCTCGGCGAGCAGCCAGTTGTCGAAGAGGACACCTTCCTCGTCGATGCTGCGGCTGTCGGCGGGCATGGAGCCGGGGGCGATGCCGCCGATCTCCGCGTGGTGGCCGCGGGAGGCGACGTAGAAGAGGATCCGCGGGTCACTCTCCGTGTCGCCTCCCCTTCCGGTGTCGAAGACCGGAGTGATCACGGTGACGTCGGGCAGATGGGTGCCGCCGTGGTACGGGTCGTTGACGGCGTAGGTGTCGCCGGGGCGCATGGCGGGGCCTCGGCGGTCGATGACCTCTTTGACGCTGGTGCCCATGGAGCCCAGGTGGACGGGGATGTGCGGGGCGTTGGCCACCAGGTTTCCGTCGGGGTCGAAGAGCGCGCAGGAGAAGTCGAGCCGCTCCTTGATATTGACGGACTGGGCCGTCGACTCCAGGCGGGCGCCCATCTGTTCGGCGATGGACATGAACAGGTTGTTGAAGACCTCGAGGAGGACGGGGTCTGCTTCTGTGTCGACATCGGAACTCTGCGTAATCGCCGTGCGTTCCATGAGCAGATGCCCGTCGTGGGTCGTCACGGCTCGCCAGCCCTCGTCGACGACGGTCGTCGCGCTCGCCTCGGTGATGATCGCCGGGCCGGTGACGGAGTGGCCGGGAGGCAGGTCCTCGCGGCGATGGAGGGGTACGTCGCGCCAGGTGCCGCCGGTGTGGAGGCGGACGGTGCGGGGTGCGGAGATACGGCCTTCGTACGGGGCGAGGGCGGAGAGATCGGGGGGTTCTGTGATGCCGGTGCATTCCACGGAGAGTGCTTCGACGACGACCGGGCGGTCGAGCGCGAAGGAGTACGTGGCGCGATGACGTTCTTCGAAGGCGTCCCGCATGGTGGCGGGGTCGGTCAGCTCGACGGTGAGGGTGGTGTCGGTGCCGTCATAGCGGAGCTGCGCACGGCGGGTGACCTGGACACGGTCGTCGGGGACGTCCTCCGCGCGGAGTTCGGCGCGGGCCGCCGCTTCCAGGTCGTCGGCCGTCTTGAGGATCGCGGGCAGGGAGGCGTTCTCCAGCCGCGCCTCGACGGACTGTTCGCGCATCGCCGTGGTGTCGGCAAGGCCGATGCCCAGAGCGGACAGGACACCGGCCATGGGCGGCACGAGGACGGTTCGGATGCCGAGGGAGCCGGCGACCATGCACGCGTGCTGGCCGCCGGCGCCACCGAAGGTGGTGAGGGCGTAGCGGGTGACGTCGTGGCCCTTCTGTACCGAGATCCGCTTCACCGCGTTGGCGATGTTGGCGACGGCGATCTGGAGGAATCCCTCGGCGACCTGCTCCGGCGTGCGGTCGTCGCCGGTCTTCTCGCGGATCTCGTGCGCGAGGGCGGTGAAGCGGTCGCGGACGAGTGCCTCGTCGAGGGCCTGGTCGCCTTCGGGGCCGAACACCTGAGGGAAGTGGGCGGACTGGATGCGGCCGAGCATCAGATTGGCGTCGGTGACGGCGAGGGGGCCGCCGCCGCGGTAGGAGGCGGGCCCCGGGTCCGCGCCGGCCGAGTCGGGCCCCACGCGGTAGCGGGAACCGTCGAAGTGCAGGACGGATCCGCCGCCCGCGGCGACCGTGTGGATGTCCAGCATGGGTGCGCGCAGGCGGACGCCCGCGATCTGCGTGGTGAAGACGCGTTCGTAAGTGCCGGCGAAGTGGGAGACGTCGGTGGAGGTGCCGCCCATGTCGAAGCCGATGACGCGGTCGAAACCGGCGAGCTGGGACATGCGGGCCATGCCCACGATGCCGCCCGCGGGGCCGGAGAGGATGGCGTCCTTGCCCCGGAACTGGCTCGCCTCGGCGAGCCCTCCGTTGGACTGCATGAACATGAGCCGCACGTCGCGCAGTTCGTCGGCGAGGCGCCGGACGTAGCGGCGCAGCACCGGGGAGAGGTAGGCGTCCACGACGGCGGTGTCGCCGCGCGGGACGAGCTTCATGAGGGGGCTGACCTCGCTGGACAGCGAGATCTGCAGGAATCCGATGCGGGCGGCGAGTCGTCCCACGGCCTGCTCGTGGGCTGGGTGGCGGTGGCTGTGCAGGCACACCACTGCGACGGCCCGTACGCCGTCCTCGTAGGCCCGGCGCAGCGGCTCAGCGAGGGCGTCGAGGTCGGGGGCGCGCAGGACCGTGCCGTCGGCCGCGATGCGCTCGTCGACCTCCACGACCTGGTCGTAGAGGAGTTCCGGCAGGTCGATCCGGCGGGCGAAGATGTGGGGGCGGTTCTGGTAGGCGATGCGCAGGGCGTCGCGGAAGCCGCGGGTGACGACGAGGAGAGTGCGCTCGCCCTTGCGCTCCAGGAGGGCGTTGGTGGCGACCGTGGTACCCATGCGGACGGCTTCGACGGGTTCCCGCGAGTCGCCGAGCAGGGCGCGTACGCCGGCGACGGCCGCGTCGGCGTACCGCGCCGGGTTGTCGGACAGCAGCTTGTGGGTCAGCAGCCGGCCGTCCGGTCGGCGAGCGACGATGTCCGTGAAGGTGCCGCCCCGGTCCACCCAGAACTGCCAGCCTGCCACGTCCTCACCCCGCTTCCGCGCTGCTCACAGCGCTCGGAGGCCGTTGATCACGTCGCGCAGAATACCCTCGTCCGGCAGTTCGGCCGGAGGTACCGGCCGGTTCACGTGGACGAATTCGCCGTTCACGAGATCCCCGACGAGGACCCGTACCACGCCGATGGGCAGGTCGAGTCCGGCGGCGAGTTCCGCGACCGACTGGGGGGCGTCCCGGCACAGGTCCACGATGTCGACGTGTTCCGGGGACAGCGCGAGGTCCGCGTCCGGGTCGTCGGCGTGCGGTTCGGCCACGACGACCGCGATGAGGTCGAGACGGTGCTGGCCCGCACTGGTGGTGCGGCCGCGCGTCATGGCGTACGGACGGACGACGGGTCCGGCCTCGTCGTCGAACCAGTGGCTGCTTCCCTGACCGTCTGTGCTCATACCATCCCACTACCCGCCGGAGGGCAGATCGGTGCGCGGGGCGGTACCCAGATGTACGCCGACCCGCTTCACCAGGAGCGTCATCTCGTACGCCACCAGTCCGACGTCCGAGTCGGCGTCCGCGAGGACGGCGAGGCAGCTGCCGTCACCGGCGGCGGTGACGAACAGGAATGCCTCGTCGAGTTCTACGACGGTCTGGCGGACGCTGCCGGCCTCGAAGTGGCGGCCGACGCCCTTCGCCAGGCTGTGGAACCCGGAGGCGACGGCGGCCAGGTGCTCGCTGTCCTCCCGGGTCAGGTCCTGGGACGCTCCGGTCGGCAGGCCGTCGCCGGACAGCACGACGGCCTTGCTGATGCCGGCGACCCGGTCGACGAGGTCGTCGAGGAGCCAGTTCAGCTGGCCGTTGTCGGTCGTGGTGTGGCCGGTCGCCTTCGGTGCGGTCATCGACCGTCCCCCTTGTTCGTTCGTGGTGGTGCTGTGCCGCGGTGGGCATCGTCGCCGCCGCCGTGGGCATCGTCGTCCGCGGTGTTCTCCGCACGGCCGCGCTGCCAGCCGCGCTGGAGCGATGCCATCCGGCTGCGGACCTCGTCGGCGTCCCGGTCAGCGGGTTCCGAGCCCTCCTGCGTGGTTCGTTCGGGGCCCTGCCGCAGTTGCGGGGCCAGGTTCGCCTGCCGTACGCGGCGGGGCAGGGCGCCCGTGCCGGAGTCGGTGCGATGAGGCGCGCCGACGGGGCTCCCGGTGGGTCCCCCAGGAGCGCCCGGCGCCTGCTCCGCGCCGTGGTGGGGCGCGTTGCGCGTGAGGCCGGCCGTCTTTTCGTCCGGGCCGGCGGGCCGCCCGTCGCGACTCGGCGGTGCGGGTGGCTCCGACGGCTGGTCGGCGCCGTCTCCGGAGCGCTCGGTGGAGCCGGTGCTCCGCGGGATCTGGGGCATGGCGCCGCGGCGGCGGGACGGCAGTGGGGCCGGGCCGTCCTGCTCCGGGCGGCGTTCGGCCGGCCACGACGGGGATTCCTCACCCGTCTCCGCGCGACGGGACCGCTGGTCTGTGACCGGGCGGCCGTGCGAGCTGACCAGCTTCGGCGTCCGCCGGCTGGGCAGGGGCACGAGATCGGCGGGGGCGCCCGGTGCGGGACGGTCCGGTTCGCTCCGGAGGTCGGACAGCCTGCGGCGCGGCTCGACGGAGTCGGCCTGCGGCCCGTCCTGCGTGCGCGTGAGGGAGCGGCCGGGACGGAACAGGCCGCCCCGCTCACCGCTCTCGTCGTCCAGCGGACCCCCGAAGCCGCCGAAGGCGTCCAGGTCGACCGGGGCCTCCAGCTCGACCGGCCCGTCCAGCAGCGCGGGCGGACCGGGGAGCGGCACCGGCGTCTGGGCCAGCGCCGACCTGCGGCTCCTGGCGGGCTCGGGCTCCTTCGGAGGGCGGGGACGGTCCAGTCGGAAGCCGATGCCGTTCGTGTCGGGGACGTCGTCGGTGAGCAGCGCGTCGGGGATGAAGATGACCGCGGTCGTGCCGCCGTACGGGGAGGGCTGAAGGGAGACGCGGACGTTCTGCCGCTGGGCGAGCCGGCTGACCACGAACAGGCCGAGCCGGTCGGTGTCGGACAGTTCGAACTCCGGCGTCTCGGCGAGCCGGAGGTTGGCGTCGAGGAGGGCCTCGGGCGCCATGCCCAGGCCGCGGTCGTGGATCTCCAGGGTGAAGCCGTTGGCGACCCTGTCGCCGAGGACCTGGACGGCTGTGTGCGGCGGCGAGAACACCGTGGCGTTCTCCAGGAGTTCGGCCACGAGGTGGGTGAGGTCCGCGACGGCGGGGCCGGTGACGGCGACGCGCGGGAGGCGCCGGACCTCGATGCGTTCGTAGTCCTCGACCTCGGCGACGGCGGCGCGCACGATGTCCATGAGCTGGATGGGCTTGCGCCACTGCCGCGAGGGGGCTGCGCCGGAGAGGATCACCAGGCCCTCGGCGTGCCGTCGCATCCGGGTGGTGAGGTGGTCGAGGCGGAAGAGATCGGCGAGTTCCTCGGTGTCCTCGGTGCGGCGCTCCATGGTGTCGAGCAGGGTGAGCTGCTTGTGGAGCAGCACCTGGCTGCGGCGGGCGAGGTTGACGAAGACCTCGGAGACGCCCGAGCGCAGTTCTGCCTGGCGGACGGCGGCCTCGACCGCGGCGCGCTGGAGGGTGTTGAGGGCCTGGCCGACCTCGCCGATCTCGTTCTTGTCGTACTCCAGTCGCGGAGCCTCGGTCTCGACGTCGATCTGTTCGCCCGCGGAGAGGCGGCGCATGACGCTCGGCAGCCGGACGCCGGACGACTCGTGGGCCTCCAGGCGCAGTTGACGCAGGTCGCGGATGAGTCCACGGCCGATGCGCACGGACAGGACGAGGGAGACCAGGAGGGCGATCAGGCCGAAGACTCCGGCCACGACCGCCTTGACGATCACCTCGATCGCCACGGGGCGGACGCGGTCCTGGTAGCGGTCGTTGGCCTGTTCGTCGAGGTTGCCGAGTTCGTCGAGGACGTTCGCGGCCGCGACGTCCCAGGTCTTGGCGGTGACCCCGCGGGGCATCCTGCCGGGCGCGGTGGAGACGACCGTCTGTTCCGCCGTGCGCAGGGGCGCGGTGGTGGCGTTCTTCCAGAAGCGCTCGTAGCGTTCGCGCTCGGCGACGGGCAGTTGGGCGAGGCTGATGTCGTAGACGACTTCGCGCTGCGCCTCGAGATCGGAGATGTCGCGGATCTCGTCGCGGGTGACCCGGCCCACGACCAGGGCGGAGCCGAGCAGGGCGTCCTCCTGGGAGAGCAGCTCGCGGGCGCGGGCGACGCTGACCAGGGCCCGGTACTGCTTGTCCATCTCCACGCTGTCGACGACGTCCAGTGTGGCCAGCAGGGTGTAACAGGGGTCGATGAGCCGGTTGTAGAGATCCAGCGCCTGGACGCGGGTCACGGTCCCCTCTTCGACGCTGCGGCGCAGGGAGTCGACGCCGTCGAAGGCGTCGAGGACGGCCGTGAGGCCCTCGCTGTCGTCCTGGTCCAGCACTTCGCGTACGTCGGGGTCCTTCGCGTTCGTACGAATCTCCGCGAGGGCCTCGTCCGTGGCGGTCCGGGTACGGCGCAGGGCGGACAGCGCGTCGGAGGCGCGGGGGTCGGCGAGGTAGACCAGGGTCTGCCTGCGTTCCTGCTGGACGATTCGGACGGTGTCCTCGACGGGGTAGCCGACCTTTTCCACGAGGTGCGACACCGTGAACAGGCGGCTCGCCTCGCGGCCCGTGAGCACCGTGGCGAAGCCCCAGAGGGCGGTCAGGGACACCAGCGGCACGAGCAGCAGCGCCACGATCTTCCGGCGGATCGACTTCCCGCGAAAGCGCATGGACTCCCCCAGCTCGAACCCCCACCGGCAGGGGGTACGCATGTGCGTCAACAAACGGCGCGAGCCTACTACCGACACACAGTTAACTCGAAGAGGCACCCGGAATCCGAACGTCCGGATACGCGTCGGTGCGGGGCGAGTTGTCCGCCGATTACGGGAGATTGTCGCCCTGGACCAGGCCTTCCGAGCGAGGCCGGATCCGATCGGTGTCGTGGAGGAGTTGGCCAGAATTTTCCCCAGTTCGGGAATCTTCGGGGCGGGTCGGGCGTCCTACTCATTGGGAATTGGGGGCGGAATCGGCCACAGGAGCCGCATGCCGCACCTGGGCGGCGTAAAAGAGCGCAAGCCGGGCAGCCGTTGAGGGGCCGGTTCTTGGAGCCGGGGGCAAGCGGTCTGCCGGCGGTGGGGAGTGACACGTTGATGGGCACGGCGGAGCGGCGCAAGGCGCCTGAGGACGGCACGGCTGCGCGGGGTACGGCGTTGCGCGAGCCCGAGGCACCGGATCTCGACATTCCGGTGAAGGGGCGCGAGGTGACGGAGCGAAGTGGTCTTCCGCCGGCCGCGGCGGCCGACGGCACAGCCGAGAGCACAGTGCGCAGGACAGTCCCGGACATCGGCCGGGACATCGGCCGGGACACAGCTCGGGCCGACGCGACGGGCGGCGGTCGCGCGGCTTCCACGGAGCAGGAAGGGGTCGTATACCGGCCGTTGTGGGTCGAGGAGCCCGCTCGGCGGCGTCGGCTTCCGGACCCGGTTCGCAGGTCGGCGGTGCGGGCGGTGTTGTTCATCGCCGTGACACTGCTTCAGGCCATGGTCGCTTTTCTGTGCACGCTGGCCGGATCCTGGCTGGCGTTCCCCATGGTCATCAGCAGCGTGGTCAGCACCGTGGTGGCCACCTGGGGAGCGCTGGACGTCTGGGTGACCCGCCAGGTGTGGAGCCAGCGCAACGGCGTCGTGTCGACGCCGAGCAGCACCGCGCGCGCACTGCGCCGCGAGCGGCGCCGGGCACGCAGGCAGGAGCGGACCGCAAAGCGCGCGCAGGAGCGGATACGTCGGCGGAGCGGCGCCGGGCAGCTGTCCCACTCCTGAGACCGGGGACGGGTCTCACGGCGGCACGCCGCAGCCCGCCCCGCCACACCGGCCGCATCGGGCTTCCCCGTGCCCCGTCGGTCACGCGGCGCCTGAGCCCACCTGTCCCTCCTCTCTGACCAGCTCGCGCCGTGCCCGCATGAAAGGCCGTGGACGGTCGACGGAGAGCACGGCGGTGGTGCGGCCCTCGCGTTCGTAGAGGGCGAGGAAGCCGCCATCGGGCGGAGCGCCGCCGGTGAGTTCTCCGCCGGTGAGTTCCCCCTCTGTGATGCGGACGGTGTCACCGTCCCTGCGCCGCCCGGCGAACTGGACGCGTGAGCCGTACTGGTCGGACCAGAAGTACGGCACCGACCGCAGGGTCCGCGTGGTGCGGCCGGCGAGCAGGTTGGCCACGGCGACGCGGGGCTGCTCCGTCGCCGAGGTCCAGTGCTCGGCCCGGGAGCCGCCCACGTGGGCGACATCGCCGACGGCGACGACCTGCGGAAGGGCCGTGGCACAACCGTCGTCGCACAGCACGCCGTCACGCAACGCCACTGTCGAGCCCGCCAGCCAGGCGGTGTTGGGCATGGCTCCGATGCCGACGATCACGAGGTCGGCGGGGAGGGTGCGGCCGTCGGAGAGTTCCACTCCGGTGACGGCGACGCTGCCGCGCAGGCCGGCCACGCCGGTGCCGGTGATCAGTTCCACGCCGCCGCGTCGGTGCAGAGCGGCGCACGCGGCGGCCATCTCAGCGCCCAGTTGGGGCACCAGCGGAAGTGCTGCCGCTTCGAGGATGGTCACGGAGTGACCGAGCGCGGCGCAGGAGGACGCGGTCTCGGCGCCGATGAAGCCACCGCCGATGACGACGATCCGACGGGTGCCGCGGCCGAGGTCCTCGCGTAGCCCCCGGGCGTCGTCGAGGGTGCGCAGGGTGTGCACCCCGGCCAGGCCGTCACCGGGGAGCCGGCGGGCTGAGGCGCCGGTGGCGATGACCACGCCGTCGGTGGCCACGGTGCGGCCGTCGCCGAGGAGGACCGTGCGGCCACGGGCGTCGAGCCCTCGGGCCCGGACGCCGAGAAGCCACTCCGCGCCGAGGCCTTCGGTCTCCTCGGCATCGGTGAGGGCCAGTTGGGCCTCGTCGGTGCGGCCGATGAGAAAGTCCTTGGAGAGGGGAGGGCGGTCGTAGGGAGCGTGGGGCTCCTCGCCGATGATCACCAGTCGTCCGTCGAAGCCCTGGGCGCGGAGTTCGCGGGCCGCGTACAGGCCGGAGAGGGATGCGCCGACGACAGTCACGGTCCTCATGCGATGCGGTTCCTCTCGGACGGGTCGGATGGGGCGGACGGCCCGGACGGCCCGGAAAGGGCCCGACGGAGCCGGGGAGGCGGCTGCAACGGTGGGGCATCGGTCGGAACGGGAACGCACTGCTCCCGGCGGCCCGGCACCGCGGACGTGGGCGTGGCCGCAGGCGGGGGTGCGGACGTGGCCGCAAGCGTGGACGTGGACGTGGCCCCCGACGTGGGTGCGGACGCAGGCGTGGGTCTGGTCATGCCGCCGTCCCCTCCTCCGCCACGAGGTGGACGTGGACCATGCCGTCGTCGACGGTGACGCGATGGGTACGGACGGGACGGCGGGCCGGCAGGCAGGTCGGTTCGCCGGTTCGGAGATCGAAGGAGGCGGCGTGCAGCGGGCACTCGACGAGGCAGCCCTCCAGCCAGCCCTCGGAGAGGGAGGCGTCCTGGTGGGTGCAGGTGTCGTCGATGGCGTACAGCCGGCCGTCCTCGGTGTGGAACACGGCTATGGGTGGGGTGGTGTCGATGCGGACGGACTCACCCTCGGGGAGGTCTTCGAGGCGGCAGACGGGAATCATGGGCCCCCCTCTCGGTCCCGGACGCTGGGTCCGGAACCTCGCGGTCCAGACGGATCAAGGAGTTCACGGCAGTTCTCGGGGTACGCGGACCGCCGTCGTCGCGGACCGCCGCCGCCGCGGACCGCCGCCGCCGCGGACCCTCGTTGGTCCGGGCTCGGCCGGTCCGGCCGGGCGTCGGCTCGGCCGTCGGCGCGTCCGTCGACAGCCGGAGCGCCGGACGCTTCGGTAACATGATGTTGCACATGGCGCACGAGTTCGCGCTATGCGCAACAGAATCCGGGCGGGGCGACCGTCACGTCAAGGGTTTCCCGCAGATGCGGCCCGAACAGGGCCGACAGGTGGTGAGAGTTGAGCCATGACCCCCACGCACAAGCAGTCCGACCCGAGTGAAGAGAAGAGCCCGACCACGGAGAAGCAGACCGGCAAGGGCTCGGCCAGTGCCGTGCAGTCGGTGGACCGGGCGGTGAGCGTGCTGGAGATCCTCGCCCGGCACGGCGAAGCGGGCGTCACCGAGATCGCCGACGAGCTGGACGTGCACAAGTCGACCGCCTTCCGGCTGCTCGGCGTCCTGGAGAACCGGGGCCTCGTCGCCCAGGCCAAGGACCGGGGCAAGTACTACCTGGGGGCCGGCGTGCTGCGCCTGGCAGGCGCGGCCGCGGTGCGGCTCGACATCTCGCAGGAGGGCGTCCCCGTCTGCCGCGAACTCGCCGACGAGCTGGGCGAGACGGTCAACATCGCCGTACTGGACGACGACGCGGCCGTCAACATCATGCAGGCTCGCGGCACCGCCTCGGTGACCGCGCAGAACTGGCTCGGCAGACGCACCCCCCTGCACGCCACATCCAGCGGCAAGGTGCTCCTCGCCCATATGCCGCCCACGCTGCGCGAAGGGCTCCTCGCACGCCCTCTCCCCCGCTTCACCGACCGCACGATCACCGGGGCCTCCATGCTGCGCGCCGAACTGGAAGCCGTCGTCGAGCAGGGATACGGCCTCACCATCGAGGAACTGGAGCTGGGGCTCGCCGCCGTGGCCGCGCCGATCAGGGCGCACGACGGCAAGGTGATCGCGTCGATCAGCGTCTCCGGACCGGTGTACCGGCTGAACACGGACCGGCTCCCCGAGCTGGCGAAGCGGACGGTCGCGGCCGGCGCCGAGCTGTCGCGCCGGATGGGCTACGGCTTCTGAGGGACCGCCGGGCGGACGCCCGAGCGGATTCCCGCCATGACCGGGGCGGGCACGCGCCGCGATGATCCCGCCGCTCCGACACTCGTGCCTCACCCCACTACGGCGGCGCCGGACCAGGAATTCCCGGGGTCCGCGCGGCCGTGTGTCCGGCA
>NZ_MUBA01000276.1 GCF_002154575.1 Streptomyces bobili | reverse complement strand
AGATGTGTATGAGAGGCAGGCGCAGCGGGCTGTGAGGGTGGGCGGCGGGGGCGGACGTATCCGCCCCCGCCGCCCCTTCCCGCTTTTCCCCCGGGGACGTCCGGCGTGACGCGGGGGAACGGATCAGGGCACGTCACCCTTAGGGTGGGCGCATGAACGATCGCATGGTGTGGATCGACTGCGAGATGACCGGCCTCTCGCTGTCCGACGACGCGCTCATCGAGGTTGCCGCCCTCGTCACCGACTCCGAGCTGAACATCCTCGGCGAGGGTGTGGACATCGTCGTACGGCCGCCGGACGCGGCCCTCGTGACGATGCCGGAGGTGGTGCGTCAGATGCACACCTCGTCCGGGCTGCTCGACGAGCTGGCGGGCGGCACGACCCTCGCCGACGCCGAGGAGCGGGTCCTCGCCTACATCCGCGAGCACGTGAAGGAGCCCGGCAAGGCCCCGCTGTGCGGGAACTCCGTCGGCACCGACCGCGGCTTCCTGGTGCGGGACATGCCGACGCTGGAGAGCTACCTCCACTACCGGATCGTCGACGTCTCCTCCATCAAGGAACTGGCCCGGCGCTGGTACCCGCGGGCCTACTTCAACAGCCCCGAGAAGAACGGCAACCACCGCGCCCTGGCCGACATCCGCGAGTCCATCGCGGAGCTGCGCTACTACCGCGAGGCCGTCTTCGTACCGCAGCCCGGACCGGACTCCGACACCGCGAAGGCGATCGCCGCGAAGCACGTCCTGCCCGCCGGATAAAAGGCGTGCGCGAGCACCCCTTCAGACCCTGTACACTTTTTCTCGGCCGGTAGGGAGACCACAAAGTCGACTGCCGGGCATGGTGGGTGTAGCTCAGCTGGTAGAGCACCTGGTTGTGGTCCAGGATGCCGCGGGTTCAAGTCCCGTCACTCACCCTGAGTAATCAGCCGGTGACCTTCTCAGAAGGTCACCGGCTGATTCGTTTTCTCCAGGGAGTGCGCCGACCATGCAGCCCCACCCCCAACCCCTCCGCTCCGAGCGGCTCGACCTCGTCCCCCTGCGTGTGGAGCACGCGCGGGAGATGGCCGCCGTCCTGTCCGACCCGGCCCTGCACACCTTCATCGGCGGCTCCCCCAGTACGCCGGAGGCCCTGCGCGCCCGCTACGAGCGGCTCGTCGCCGGCTCCCCCGATCCGGCCCGGACCTGGTGGAACTGGGTACTGGCGCTGCGGGACACGGGCGCTCTCGTGGGTACCGTCCAGGCCACCCTCGCCGAGGAGGGCCGGTTCGCGGAGATCGCCTGGGTGGTGGGGACGCCGTGGCAGGGGCGGGGCCTCGCCACGGAAGCCGCCCGGACGCTGGTCGACGGGCTGCGCGAGCGAGGTGTCCGTACGGTCGTCGCGCACATCCACCCGGAGCACCACGCCTCGGCCGCGGTCGCCGCCGCGGCGGGGCTCACGCCGACCGGGGAGGAGCTGGACGGCGAGGTGCGGTGGCGGCTGTGAACGAGGGGGGCGGTGGACCTAGGCCGAGGCCCGGGTCATCAGTTCCGTGGCCAGGACCACCTGGCGTCGCTCCAGGCCACGGGACGCCGCCGGGCGGCTGTCCGCGATCTCCGTGAGGAGCAGGTCGAGCATGCGGCGCCCCATCTCCTCGATGGGCTGGCGCACGCTGGTCAGCGGCGGGTCCATGTGGCGGGCTATGGCCGAGTCGTCGTAGCCGACCAGGGCCACGTCGTCCGGGATACGGCGACCCGCCTCGCGCAGGGTCTGGCGGGCGCCGGCCGCCATGACGTCGGAGCCCGCGAACACCGCGTCGGGAACGGGGCTGCGGGCCAGCAGCTCGCGCATCGCCCGCTGGCCGCCCTCCTCGGTGAAGTCTCCCTGCACGATCAGGAGTTCGTCCACTTCGTGGCCCGCGGCGAGCAGGGCGTCGCGGTAGCCGTCGACACGCCGCTGGGCGCCGTACACGTCGAGGCGGCCGGTGATGTGGGCGATGTTCCGGCAGCCGCGCGCCAGCAGGTGCTCGACGGCCGAGCGGGCGCCGCCGTAGTTGTCGGAGTCCACGGACGGGAGGGTCTCCGCGGCGGAGCGGGGGCCGCTGATCACGGCCGGGATCTCCAGCTGGGCGATGAGGTCGGGCAGCGGGTCGTCGGCGTGCACGGAGACCAGGAGGACGCCGTCCACGCGGTGTGCGGCCAGGTACTGGGCGAGACGCTGCCGCTCCCGGTCGCTGCCCGCGAAGATCAGCAGGAGCTGCATCTCCGTGTCGGCGAGTTCCGCGCCCACTCCGCGCAGGATGTCGGAGAAGTACGGTTCGGCGAAGAAGCGGGTCTCCGGCTCGGGCACCACGAGGGCGATCGCGTTCGTGCGGTTGGCGGCGAGGGCACGGGCGGCGGTGTTGGGGACGTAGCCCAGTTCGGCGACCGCGGCCTCGACGGCGGCGCGGGTGGCGTCGCTGACCCGGGGCGAACCATTGATCACGCGGGAGACCGTGCCCCTGCCCACACCGGCGCGTGCCGCCACCTCTTCGAGGGTCGGCCGGCCACCGCTCCGTCCCCGCGTACCGTGGCTTGCCATGGGCTCCGCCTTCCCGCTGTCATCGTCGCACTGGCCTGGAATCTAACAGTCCTGGCCGTTCGCCCCACCGCCCGCGGGGTGACCGCGCCCGGCCGAAAAGCACCGTCGCGGCGAGTTAGCTAACAGGCGGATAACTGAACGCATCTCTCCGCGCCCCCACCCTTGACACCCTCGCCGGAACCGACGACTCTTCAACACATCACCTGTGGGAGCGCTCCCACGGTACCTGACACATACACAACCCGCACGTTCCCCGCCCGAGCCGCAGCTGGAAACTAACGGGCCCAACAACGCAGTTGGCCGGGGGGTCGGCACGTCAGGGCAACAGGAGGACGTAATGCGAGCACGTACCCGAAGCTCCCGTCGGGTGGTAGTCCTGGCGACCGTCGCCACCATGGGCGCCGGACTGCTGGCCGGCTGTGCCGACGACGGCGGTGGCAAGGCGTCCGACGATTCGTCGTCGGGCGGTGGCAAGGGCAAGACCACGATCACCATGGGACTTTTCGGCACGATGGGCTTCAAGGAAGCCGGTCTGTACACCGAGTACGAGAAGCTGAACCCGAACATCAAGATCGCCGAGAACGTGATCGAGCGCAACGAGAACTACTACCCCGCGCTCGTCAACCACCTCACCACCAACAGCGGTCTGCAGGACGTCCAGGCCGTCGAGGTCGCCAACATCGCCGAGGTCACCGCCACCCAGGGCGCGAAGCTCCAGGACATGTCCAAGGTCTCGGGCGTGAACAAGAGCAACTGGCTGGACTGGAAGTGGTCCCAGGCCACGACGAAGGACAGCAAGACCGTCGCCCTCGGCACCGACGTCGGCCCGATGGCCCTGTGCTACCGCACGGACCTCTTCCAGCAGGCCGGTCTGCCGACCGACCCGACGGAGGTGGGCAAGCTGTGGGCGGGCGACTGGAACAAGTTCATCACCGTCGGCGAGCAGTACAAGAAGAAGGCCCCCAAGGGCACCTTCTTCATGGACTCCCCCGGCGGCCTGCTCAACGCCGTCCTCAGCAGTGAGAAGGAGAAGTTCTACGACTCCTCCGGCGAGGTCATCTACAAGTCGAACCCGGCCGTCAAGGCAGCCTTCGATCTGACCGGCAAGGCCGCTGAGCAGGGCCTCGTGCAGGCGCAGACTCAGTTCCAGCCGGCCTGGGACACCACGATCGCGAACAGCAAGTTCGCGACGATCGCCTGCCCGCCGTGGATGCTCGGCACCCTCAAGGGCAAGTCGAAGCCCGACTCCCTCGGCAAGTGGGCCGTCGCGGTCGCCCCGAAGTCCGGCAACTGGGGCGGCTCCTTCCTCGCCGTGCCCTCCAGCGGCAAGAACGTGAAGGAAGCCGAGAAGCTGGTCGCCTGGCTGACCGCGCCCGAGCAGCAGGCCAAGCTGTTCAAGGTGCAGGGCTCCTTCCCGAGCACGCCGAGCGCGTACACCATGCCCGAGGTGACCGGCGCCAAGAACGAGATGACCGGTGACCTCAACATCGGCACCATCTTCGCCGAGGCCGCCAAGGCCGCCCCGGTCCAGGTGATCGGTGCCAAGGACCAGATCATCCAGCAGGGTCTGACCGACAACGGCGTGATCCTGGTGACGAAGGGCAAGTCGCTGGAGGAGGCCTGGAACACGGCGACCAAGACCATCGACAACAACCTGGACAAGTGACCCGTATGGCCACCCACGACACCGCCGCGCCCCCCACCAAGGAGGGGGGCGCGGCCCCGGGCCGACCGCCCGCCGACCCCACGGGGGCGGAACGGCGTCGGGCCCGTCTCTCCCGCCGCTGGCAGCGGGACATGCGCTGGAGCCCGTACGCCTTCGTCTCACCGTTCTTCCTGCTGTTCCTGGCGTTCGGCCTGTTCCCGCTGATCTACACCGGCTGGGCCTCGCTGCACCAGGTGGAGATGACCGCACCCACCGACATGGAGTGGGTGGGGCTGCGCAACTACACGCGGATCTTCGACGACGACTTCTTCTGGAACGCGGCGAAGAACACGCTGACGATCGGCATCATCTCGACGGTGCCGCAGCTGCTGATGGCGATGGGCCTCGCCCACATCCTCAACTACAAGCTGCGCGGCTCGACCTTCTACCGGGTCATGATGCTCGCCCCGTACGCCACGTCCATCGCGGCAGCCTCGCTCGTCTTCGTCCTGCTCTTCGGGCGCGACTACGGCATGATCAACTGGGCGCTGGACTTCGTCGGGATCGATCCGGTCGACTGGCAGAGCGACAAGTGGCCCTCGCAGTTCGCGGTGTCCACCATCGTCATCTGGCGCTGGACCGGCTACAACGCGCTGATCTACCTGGCCGCGATGCAGGCGATCCCGCAGGACCTGTACGAGTCCGCCGCGCTGGACGGTGCCAGCCGCTGGAAGCAGTTCCTCCACGTCACGCTGCCTTCGCTGCGCCCGACCATCCTGTTCACCGTCGTCGTCTCGACGATCGGCGCGACCCAGGTGTTCGGCGAGCCGCTGCTGTTCGACGCCAACAAGGGGGCGTCGGGCGGTTCCGAGCACCAGTTCCAGACGCTGGGCCTCTACCTGTACGAGCAGGGCTGGGTCAACCAGCACCTGGGCCGTGCCTCCGCGATCGCCTGGACCATGTTCCTGATCCTGATCGTGGTCGGCATCGTCAACTACGTCATCTCGCGCCGGCTGCGCGCCAGTAGTTAGGAGTACGGCCGTGACGACGACGACTTCCAAGACACCGCCCTCATCTCCGCCGGATACGACCGTGAAGAAGCCCGGCCGTGTACGGCGGCCCAAATCGGCGCGGGCCGGTGGGCAGATGCACGCGGGGCCGATCGCCTACGTGATCCTGGCCCTGTTCACCATCGGCTCGCTGTTCCCGCTGGTGTGGACGGCGATCGCCGCCTCCCGCGACAACAACCGGCTGGCGCAGACCCCACCGCCGTTCTGGTTCGGCGGCAACCTGCTGGACAACCTGGACGTCGCCTGGAACGACGCCAACCTCGGCGAGGCATTCTTCAACACCACGATCGTGGCGGGCACCTCGGCGGTGACCGTCGTGTTCCTGTCCACGATCGCCGGGTTCGCCTTCGCCAAGCTGAAGTTCCGGGGCCGGGGCGCGATGATGCTGATCGTGATCGGCACGATGATGGTGCCGCCGCAGCTCAGCGTGATCCCGCTCTACATGATGGTCGCCAAGCTGGAGTGGACCGACCAGCTCCAGGCGGTGATCCTGCCGTCGCTGGTCAGCGCGTTCGGTGTGTTCTTCATGCGGCAGTACCTGATCCAGGCGCTGCCGGACGAGATCATCGAGGCGGCCCGGGTGGACGGCGCGAGCAGTTGGCGCGTGGTCTGGCACGTGGTGTTCCCCGCGGCGCGCCCCGCGATGGCGGTGCTCGGCATGCTGATGTTCGTGCAGACCTGGAACGACTTCCTGTGGCCGTTCCTGGTGCTCAGCCAGACCGGCAACCCGACCGTGCAGGTCGCGGTCGCGGGCCTCGGCCGCGGGTACACGCCCGACCAGTCCCTGATCATGGCGGGCGCCCTGCTCGGCACACTGCCGCTGCTGCTGGTCTTCGCGATCTTCGGCAAGCAGATCGTGGGCGGCATCATGCAGGGCGCGGTGAAGGGCTGATGCGGGACTTGGCGGGGGCGGCGGTGACCCGGCCCGGCCATGCGCGGTTCCCTGTGCTCGGCCGTGCGGGGACTCCTTTGCTCGGCCGTGCGCGGACCTCTGTGCTCGGCCGTGCGCGGACCTCTGTGCTCGGCCGTGCGCGGACCTCTGTGCTCGGCCGGGGGCCGGCGCCCTCGCCCGGTCGGAGATCCTTACGGCACTGACAACCCGCCGTCCCGTCCTCCATGCGGGCCCGGCACCCCGCCGGTCACTGTCCCCGCGCGGGTCCGGCGCCCCGAGGGTCGCGGGACATGCCGCTCGTCCCGCCGGTCGCGGGTCGCGGGTAGGTGCGGGACCCGTCACCTCCGGTCCCGACGTCCCCGTGGGACCGGCGACCCCGTCGGTCGACGCGGCCGTAGGGGTCGGCACCTCGCCGGTCACCACCTCCGCCGGGGACCGACACCCCCGCCTGGATCAACCTCCGTGCGGGGCCGAGAATCCGCGGGTCCAGAATCGCGGGTCCAGAATCCGCGGGTCCAGGATCCGCAGGTGCAAGAGTCCGCGGCCCACAACCGCGGGGTCTCCACCTCGCCGGCCCGGCGTCGGCGCGGGGCTGACAACTCGTCCGGCCCAGCATCCGTGCGGGGCCGACAACCTCGTCCGGCCCAGCGTCCGTGCGGGGGTGACACCTCCGCCGGTGCCGCGTCCGACGGGGGCCGGGTCACCGCCGCCCCAGCCCCTCCGTACTTCTTCCCCCCATCCTTCGTCGGTCTCGACGACCTCGACGACCACTCATGGGAGCGCTTCCATGCCTGAGTCCGCACAGTCGGCCAACCCGGTCACCTTTCCTCCCGCCTTCCTCTGGGGCGCGGCGACATCCGCGTACCAGATCGAGGGGGCGGTGCGGGAGGACGGCCGTACCCCCTCCATCTGGGACACCTTCAGCCATACGCCCGGCAAGACGGCCGGTGGTGAGACGGGTGACATCGCTGTCGACCACTACCACCGCTACCGCGACGACGTCGCGCTGATGGCCGAGCTGGGCCTGACCGCGTACCGCTTCTCCGTCTCCTGGTCGCGGGTCCAGCCGACCGGCCGCGGCCCCGCGGTGCAGGTGGGCCTGGACTTCTACCGCAAGCTGGTCGACGAGCTGCTCGCGAAGGGCATCAAGCCGGCCGTCACCCTCTACCACTGGGACCTCCCGCAGGAGCTGGAGGACGCGGGCGGCTGGCCGGAGCGGGACACCGCGTACCGGTTCGCCGAGTACGCGCAGATCGTCGGCGAGGCCCTCGGCGACCGCGTGGAGCAGTGGATCACGCTCAACGAGCCGTGGTGCAGCGCCTTCCTGGGGTACGGCTCCGGAGTCCACGCCCCCGGCCGCACCGACCCGGCGGCCTCGCTGAAGGCCGCGCACCACCTCAACCTGGCGCACGGCCTGGGCACGACGGCCCTGCGGTCGGTGATGCCCACCCGCAACTCGGTGGCGATCAGCCTCAACTCCTCGGTGGTCAGGCCCCTTTCGCAGACTCCGGGAGACCTCGCGGCGGTCCGCAAGATCGACGACCTGGCGAACGGCGTGTTCCACGGCCCGATCCTGCGCGGCGCCTACCCCGAGACGCTCCTCACCGCGACCTCGAAGGTCACCGACTGGTCGTACGTCCTCGACGGCGATCTGCGCGCCATCCACCAGCCGTTGGACGCGCTGGGCCTGAACTACTACACGCCCACGCTCGTCTCGGCGGCGGACGCCGACCCGTCGGCGCCGCGGGCGGACGGTCACGGCGCCAGCGACCACTCCCCCTGGCCGGCCGCGGAGGACGTCGCCTTCCACCAGACGCCGGGCGAGCGCACCGAGATGGGCTGGACGATCGACCCGACGGGTCTGCACGACCTGATCATGCGGTACACGAAGGAGGCGCCGGGCCTGCCGCTGTACATCACGGAGAACGGCGCGGCCTACGACGACAAGCCCGACGCCGACGGCCGCGTCCACGACCCCGAGCGGATCGCCTACCTGCACGGTCACCTCCGGGCCGTCCGCCGTGCCATCGCGGAGGGCGCGGACGTCCGCGGCTACTACCTGTGGTCGCTGATGGACAACTTCGAGTGGGCGTACGGCTACGA
>NZ_MUBA01000275.1 GCF_002154575.1 Streptomyces bobili | reverse complement strand
GGAGTTCCTCCGCCGCCACGGGGGCTGACCCACCGTGGCGGCGGAGGAACTCCTCCAGGGCGCGCTGCTGCACCTCGTCGCTCACCCCGGTCAGTTCGATCTCGTCCTCGCCGATCTTGAGGCGGACATTGCCCGAGCGGCGCCGGTTCAGCCAGTCCTGGACCAGCGCGGCCAGCACCGGGAGCAGGGCGCCGCTGCCGCCGAGGCCCAGGAGGAGCGCGCCCAGCTGTACGGCCTCGGTGGAGCGGCTGCCCGGTGGCGGCGGGCCCTGCATCACCCGGTCGAGGCTGTCGAGGTCCAGCTCGCTCAACTCGGCGATCAGCTGCTGGAGTTGCTCCTCGGCGTACTCTTCGTCGTCCCCGATGTCGAGTACGAGCACCACCGGAATCGTCCTGGTCCCCACGACGCCACCCCCGTTCACCCGCGTCCAGAGAACTGTAGCGACGCGGGGCCGGGCGGGGGGCCGGTCCGGGAAGATCAGGTGGGCGGAGTATGCGGAGGCGCAGTCCCGCAGCCTCGGAACGATGTCGTGGAGAAGGTGGGCGCGGACGGGGGCTGTCGCCTCGTGCGGCCTGACCGTGGGGTCCGCTGTACGCGTCGTCGGCGGCGGCCGGTGTGTGTCGTCGTCGGGGGCGAGGGAGTCGTGGGGGATGGACCGGGCGGGCGGTGCCGTGGCTGCGACCACCGCCCGCCCGGAGCCTCAGGGACGCGGCACGAGGTCGGGATGCTCGTGGTCGCAGGTGTCGTCGATGCCGTAGGTGTCCCAGGCGGGGAACGGATCGTACGCCGGCAGGTTCTCACCGTTGGCCAGCAGACAGTCCTCGAGCGCGGCGTGGAGCGCCTCGGCACGCAGGTGCGTGCCGATGAAGACCAGCTCCTGGCCCCCCGGGCCGTCGGTGTCGCGGGCCGCCGAGGGCTCGAAGCGGGCGACGGAGCCGGCCTGCGACCACAGCCCCGTCACCTGCGGGCGGCTGGCCAGGGTGAAGAACCCCTTGGAGCGCAGGACCTGCCCGTAGGCACCGCTGTCCATCTCCTCGGTCACGAACCGCCACAACCGACCTGGGGCGAAGGGCAGTTCGGAGCGGAAGACGGTGGAGGAGATGCCGTACTCCTCGGTCTCCGGAACGTGGTCGCCATTGAGTTCCATGACCCAGCCCGGAGCCTGTTGGGCGCGTTCCAGGTCGAACAGCCGGGTGCCGAGCACCTCCTTGAGCTCCACCCGTCCGTGCACGGCGGTCACGGTCCGGGCCACGGGATTGAGACGGCTGAGCGTCGCCCGCAGCCGCTCGGCGTCGGCGTCGTCGACCAGGTCGAGCTTGTTGAGCACGATGACGTCGGCGAACTCGATCTGGTCCATCAGCAGGTCGCTGACGGTACGTTCGTCGTCCTCGTACTGGTCGAGTCCGCGCTCGGCGAGCTCGTCCCCGCTCGCGAGTTCGGGCAGGAAGTTGGCGGCGTCGACGACCGTGACCATGGTGTCCAGGCGGGCGAGATCACCGAGGGTGGCGCCGTCGTCCCGGGCGAAGGCGAAGGTGGCGGCGACCGGCATGGGCTCGGAGATGCCGCTGGACTCGATGAGGAGGTAGTCGAACCGCCCTTCCCTCGCAAGCCGGTCCACTTCCACCAGCAGGTCGTCGCGGAGCGTGCAGCAGATGCACCCGTTGGTCAACTCGACCAGGCGTTCCTCGGTGCGTGACAGTGCCGCCTCGCCACCGCGCACGAGCGCCGCGTCGATGTTGACCTCGCTCATGTCGTTGACGATGACCGCGACGCGCAGCCCGTCACGGTTGCCGAGCACGTGGTTGAGCAGCGTCGTCTTCCCCGCGCCGAGGAAGCCGGACAGAACGGTCACCGGCAGCCGGTCGTGCCTCATCCCGTTTCCTCTCAGCCCTCGGGGCGCAGTAGCCCGCGCTCGTAGGCCTTGACCAGGTTCTGCGGTACGAGGTGACGCACGCCCTCGACCGTGATGGGCACCAGCGCGGGCGGGACGGCCTTCCACTGCGCACGGCGGTGGCGGGTGTTGCTGCGGGACATCTTCCGCTTGGGAACGGCCATGGTTCTCTCCTTCTCGGTGAACGAGAAGGGACGCTACATGAAAATGGATACCATTAACAATATGGGGGTCATGGGCGCCCGGACGGTGTAACCCCGATGGGCTCGACAGCGTGCGAGGCCGCCGCTCAGTCGCCGCCGTCTGCTGCCACCCTTCGGGGCCGACCGGCTCCTGGGTCACGCTCGTTCAACGGCTGACGGGCCTGCCCGAGGCGGCAGCCTCAGCCGGGGAGGGGCGCGTGGACGCGGGGTGGCCCTGGGCCGGCGCCCCTGGAGGACTCGCACGCGCCCGCCCTGGACGAGGGTCACCTGAGGTGGCTGAAAGGCGTTGAGGAGCGGTCCCGAGTCGAGATCGTCCGGGATCATGAAGCATGCTCCCGGATGACTGGCACCTCAACGAAGACGTCGACGACTTCCTGGCCCAAGCCGGGGACTTCCTGTGCTCGCGCGCCGCCCTGCACAACACGCCGCTGACGGACATCGAGAAACTGCGGATACACAGGCGCAGGGCAGCCGATCACGACGGGCAAGCCGCCGTTTTCGGCCGACTGGAGTCACAGGGCGAAGTCCGCGCGATCTTCTATCTCACTCCCCGTGGACGTCTGGGCCTCACGCCTCTCTCCGTCGCGCAGACCGACACCCTCGCCGCACGCCTGGCCGGCCTCGGCCACTCACCCGCCCACGTCATCGCGGACCACGACACCGCCGGCGCCTTCGCCGAGTCGTGGCAGCGGTGCACAGGCGCGGCCACGGAGATTTTCTGGCGGACGCATCTTTACCGTCTCGGCACGCTCACCCCACCGCAGCCGCCACCGAAAGGCCAGGGGCGCCTCACGGCCGTGAAAGACCGTGGGCAAGTCGTGAGCTGGTGCCGTGAGTTCTGTGTCGACGTCGGGGAGCAGCGCTCCATCGACTTGATCGACGCCGGTGCATGGGACGATTCGCGTTTCGGCGACCGGCACTTCACGTTCTGGGAGACCCCGGACGGCACCCCCGTCTCGATGGCGGCCGCGACCTCGGTCATCGGCGGCATGGTCCGGGTGGACCCCGTCTACACCCCCGCCCACCTCCGCGGCCGCGGCTACGCGGGAGCTGTGACGGTCGAGGCGAGCAGGGCCGCGCTGACCGCGGGGGCAACGGACGTCGTCCTTTTCACCGACCCGGACAACCCCACCAGTAACGCCCTCTACCAACGCCTTGGGTATGTCCACGTCGCCGACTTCGCCGGGTACAGGTTCTCCTACGGCGCACCAGAGACGGGGTGAGGGGCGGGCCTGGGCAAGAGGCATGGGAGGGCTCGCCGGCGGCCTCCGGACGCGACGACCTTGAATGGCTGGGTGGGTGACAGCGCGGAGCACTTGTCGGTGGGTTTTCGAGAACAACCAGCAGGCAGAACCTGGGAAATGCTCGCGAGAAGTAGGAGCAGTCGCGTGGTTCGTGTCTCCTCGGTGGCAGGCCTGCGAGGCTGATAGTCAGGCGTCCCTGGCGGAGTCCACGACCACTCGACTTCCCCCGACTCGGTCAGTCCGGAGCCTCCACCGATACCGGGGCGGCTCACTGTCCGCAGGTCTCAGCCGGCGAGCTTGTTGGTCTTGCGGATCTGTCCGTCGAATACCCCGGCGGGAAGGACGCGGTGCGCCGCGCTGAGGAGCCGGGCGCTTCGGCCCGCGGTGTACCGCACCTTCGGCTTGGAGTCGGTGGCCGCCGCGACGATCGCCTTCGCGACGGTGGCGGGGTCGTCGCCGTCCTCGTTGACCGCCAACGCCAGTTTGTCGGCGATGCGCCGCTGCTCCGCGTAGATGTGCATGGGCATGTCGGGCTCGACGGTGTTCGCCTCGAACGAGGATCTGGTACCGCCCGGCTGGACGATAAGGGCCCGGACCCCGTGTTCACGGATCTCGTGGTCCAGGGACTCGGTGTACCCCTCGAGCGCGTGCTTGGACGCCGAGTAGGTGGCCATGTAGGGCGCGGGGAGGAACCCGAGGACTGACGAGATGTTGATGATGCGCCCGCTTCGCTGGGCGCGCATGTGCGGCAGAACGGCCTTGGTCATGCGCATCACGCCGAAGACGTTGATGTCGAAGAGGCGCTGGGCCTGCGCGACGGAGTTTTCCTCGGCGGCGCCCGAGGAGCCGATGCCCGCGTTGTTGACGAGGATGTCGATCCGCCCGAACCGCTCGATCACCTCCTCGACCGCGGCAGCGACCGAATCGTCGCTGCCCACGTCGAGGGCGAGGAACGTCACGCCGTCGCGACGGTCGGCTCCCGACGTCTTCCGACTCGTTCCCACCGTCTCGAAGCCCGCTGCGGCGAGCGCGAGGGCGGCTGCCCGTCCGATGCCGGTGGACGCACCTGTCACGAGTGCCACCGGCCGAGTTGTTGTCATGACAAGCTCCCTTGATATTGAAGTACGGGTGTATGTCTTACGTTCGTACGACCATACGGTGGCCGTCGCTCGATGGCAAGCGGTCCCGTCCGGCGATTCGAGAAGGACCGGGAAGCGTGGGGTGCGGCAGCACCCGGCCGCCGTGATGGTGGGCGAGCTGGGTGCGGTGGGGGTCCCCCCGGTTCCGCCTCCCAACTGGGTGGATCGGGGCCGGGCGTCGGGGTGGTGAGCATCGGCTGAGCCAGGGTCCACGTCACCTGTCATGCCTTCCGGCGCGGCGCCGCCGTCGCCCCGAGCACGCCACTGGTCACCACAGCGCGCGAAGCCGGGGAGCTGTCACCGCCCGACCTCGCGGACGGCCGCGCCGACCTGCGCGGACGCCGCGACGAAGGCAGCTGGGCATCAGGTTCGGCAATACCGCGGAGGCCGCGCCCTGCGATGGCAGGATGTCCGTGGGGGAGCCGATTCGCCGAGGTCACGGGGGCATGAGTGGCCGACATAGGGCTTGCGGCGCTGGACGAAATGCCGTGGGAGCGGCTGGAGTCGGCGCTCGGGCATGACTCCGCCGTGGAGCTGAGGCGCGCCCTGCGGGGTCTGGCAGGCAAAGGTGCGGCGGCGACCGAGGGAGACTGCGACCCGCTGTTCGCATGCGTCACGCTGGGCACTGGACGCGTGACCTCTGTCGCGACCGCCGTGCTGCCGTTCGTCGTGACTCTCGCCGGCGATCCGGACATGGGCGCCCGGGTCACGCTCGTTCAACTGCTGACGGGCCTGTCCGAGGCGGCGGCCTCAGCCGGGGAGGGGCGCGTGGACGCGGGGTGGCCCGGAGCGTGGCGCCGCCATCGGCCCAGGGCCCTGGCGCTGCTCGAGGACTCCCTGCCCGAGGTGCGCAGAGAGGCCCTGCCTCTCGCGGAGGGCGTCGACATGCTGCTGGAGCGGTGGCATGCCGAGACGGACCCGACGGTGCGGCTGCCCCTGCTGCTCGCGCTGGGGACCGCTGCGGCCGACTCCGCCGACGCCGGGATGGTGGACCGGGTGCGAGCAGTGGCGGCCGAGGTGCTGCGGACCGGTACTCCCGTCATGCGGGTCGCGGCTGTGCACGCCTGGGCCGCGTTTGACCCCCGGGCGCCGGTCCGTGAGCTGGACCTGCTGGTGGAGGTTCTGTCCGACCCGTCCGTGCGTCCGCGGTTCGAAGAGACCTGGTACCTGCCCGACGTCGACGGCGCCTTCACCCGTGAGGACGTCGTCTCCTGGGCAGCCCACCTGCTCGAGGGTGCGCCGCAGACCGCGCTCGCCTTCGTCGTCCGGCTCGTCGACGCGGCGCGCGGGACCGGGGACACCTTGCTGTGCCGCGCCGCGCTGGACGAGGCGTGGCAGCTGCTGGCGGTCCGGCCGTCCGCGGCAGCCGCGCTGCTGCCGCTCGCGGGCGCGCTGCTCGCCGACCCGGACGACGGCGTACGGTACCGGGCCGCCCACCTGCTCGCGGCGCTGGGTGCGCCGGCGGCTCCCTACGCCGACGCTCTGGCCGCGCTCCTGAACGACCCGGGCGAGGCCGAGTTCTTCGAGGGCACTGTGGGCGACCACGCCCGCTGGGCGCTGACCCGCATCGGCGACCCGCGTGCCCTGCCCAAACTCGTCGAGCGGCTGTACGCGCCGTACCAGGGCCAGTACTCCCGCGGATACTGCCTGGGCGAACCGCATCTTCCGGAGGTCGAGGACGTCCTGACCCCCCTGCGGGCGTACGCGGAGATCCTTTTGCCCGAGGTGCGGCAACTGCTCCGCGACGACGGTGTGGGCGGCTTGCTGACCTGCCCCTTCCTGCGCGTCATCCAGGCATGGGGGCCGGTCGCGGCACCCGCGCTGCCAGAGGTGGTGGCCCTGCTGGGCGACGCCCGGTACTCGCGGTACGCACTCGGCGCGCTGGTGGCGATGGGGCCGGCCGCAGCCTCCGCCGTACCTGCCGTGCACCGGTGCACGCTCCTCGACCTCCCCGTCGACCACCACCGGGTGGCGTGGGCTGCCTGGCGTCTCGGCGGCGACCAGGACACGGCGCTGCGGCTGATCGGCGAGGCGGTCCTGGCCGAGGAAGAACCGCCGTATCCGCCCATGGACCTCCTCGGCGACTTCGGCCCGGCGGCCGCACCCTACGCCGACCGGGTACGGCAACTCATGGAGCACGGTGACACCTGGCTGCGGCAACGTGCTGCGGTCGCACTCTGGTCGATCACAGGCGAACCTGAGCCGAGCGCGTCCGTCCTGGAGGAGTACCTCCCTCCCCTCGCCGACGGCGACGACAGCTACGGCAGTGACGACAGCTGCGGCAGTTACGGCAGCTCCAGCAGTTACGGCAGCTACGGCAGCTTCCTCGACGCCCTGAGGGCCCTCGCCCGGATCGGCACCGTCTCCCCGGCGGCGCGGGCAACCCTGCGTACGGTGCAGGCAGGTGACCAGAGGCTGTCGACGTACCGTGATTACCGGGCGATCCTCCAGGACGAGGAGATCCGGTCCGCGATCGACGACGTCCTCGCCCTACCGTGACGACCGGCCGACGGGTGGTGCCCGAAATCAGGCCCGTGCCCCGTCAGGAGAGTCAGGTTCAGGAGGAGTCGCTGGAGTCGGCGGCCTTCATCAAGTACCTGTAAGATCAGCCCACTTCTGAGGCGGAGGCGTTGGGGTAGGGGTACCGGAGAGCGGTGCACGCCCCGTCTCGGATCCCCTGGGGAGGGTCCACATGGCTCGTCACGCCCGTGCACGTCTGAGTGTGGTCACCGCCACCGCGGTCGTATCCGTGTCGCTTGCCGTGGGTCCGGCCGCGCCACCGGCTTTGGCCGATGCCGGGACCTTCGGCGACACCACGATCGCCGCGACCATGCGCGTCACACCCGGCTCCGGCGCGGTGGTGAGTGTCGGTCCCTCCGGGTTCCTGCACTCCGCCACCACCGCGAACGGCCCCTCCGGACTGGAGTGGACGGGCATGGACGGCTCGACCCGAAAGCTCGAGGGCACACAGCCGCACGACCCGGTGGAGTACTACGGCACGGCATCGGACGTCGTGGCGGTGCCGCCCAGCGGGCGGACGGGCGACGTACTGCTGCGCAACATGGTCACCGACGAGACCACGACCGTCACCGTTCCCGCGGGACAGAAGTACAACAGAACCGTCGGGACCACCGTGGTGACCCAGGGCGGAGCCGGTGCTGACGGGAACTGGACCGAGTTCCATCTGCTGAGCGCGGAGCAAGGGTCCACGACGGACCGCCTCGTGACAGGCATTCCGCAGGGCGCCTACGTCCTCAACGTCGAGCGTGCCGGCGTCCGCGGGTTCCTCACAGTCCTGAAGGTGCCCGGGGAAGACGTCGGACGGTACGCGTGGATCGATCTGAGCACCGCACAGGCCACGCTCCTGCCGTACGGCACGGTGTACGCCAATTCCGAGGTGACCGCACTTCACCTGGTCACCCCCCAGGCCGGCGGCGTCCGGATCTACGAGCAGGGCCGGTTCGACGCCCCGGTGCGCGAGGTACAGGTCAGCCTGAAGGACGCCAAGGTCCTCGGCGTCGTCGGCGACTCGCTGATCGTGGGCCGCTACGACTCCTCGCTCGGCAGCAGGCAGTACCAGGCGTCCGTCTGGAAGGTCGTGGCCGTTCCCTTCGACGGCTCCGCCGAACGGACGCTCCTCGCCCGTGCGGTGGCCGACCGCGTCGCCGTCCGGCCGGACGGCGGCCTTCAGATCGTCGGTGGCCAGTCCGCACAGGACTACGGCTACCAGGACATCACCGCCGCCGCAGCGGACGCCGCACCCCGTGCGACGCGCGTGCTGCGCATCCTGCCCGTCCCGATGCAGCTCCAGCGCCTGACACTGGACCACGGGACCCTCAGGACACTGGAGTACGGCGATCAGGCCACCTCGCACTACGAGCGCCTGCTCACCGACGCCGCGCCCGGACACGGCGAGCGTGTGCGGGTCGGCGGCCTGCCGGCCCCGTACGGCAAGTGCAGTGTCGGCTACGGGTCCTGCCCCGAGCTGTATCCCACCGGGGACGGCCGGACCGTGTACCGCGGGGCAGCCGGCACGGAGGCCGGCGGGCGGCCCGAGCTGCTCGTCGTGGCCAAGGGTGGGACCTTCCCCGGCACACCCGTCGAGACGGGCCTCCAGGACTCCTTCAGCGAGTCCGAGCCGCAGACGAGGATCGTGGGCGCGTCCGAGAATCTGGTGCTGGTCGACGGAACCCCCGCGGGCGGCGGCCGGGAACTGCGGGTCGTCGACATCGACTCCGGCAAGGTCCTGCACAAGGAGCCGTACCGGCCCGGTGCGATCTGGGGAACCACGGTGTGGTCCGCGGGCGCGGGCGGCGCGGTGACCGCCAAGGACGCGCGCACGGGGACCTCGCTGACATCCTTCACGGTGAGCACCGCGTGCTCCTCCATGGTCGACCTGCAAGCCGTCGGGCGGTGGCTGTACTGGAAATGCAACGCCGGCACCGCTCCGTACGCCGCAGGGGTCTACGACCTCCTCGCCCGTAGGAGCATCCCGCTGCCCACCGGACAGGCCCGCCTCGGCGACGGTGTCGTCGCCCTCCGCGGCGACCAGGGGCTGAGTGTCCTCGGCCTGCAGACCGGGACGGCCGTCCAGCGGTGGACGACCGCCGCCGCGGGACTCGTGGCGCTCGACCCGCGGACCGGGGATCTGGCGTACTCCACGCCGGACCAGGCCGTCCACGTCCTGAACACCGGACGGCCCGAGGCGGCGCTGCTGTCTCCTTACCGGAGTGTCACCGCGCGAGTGGAGACGGACTCCACCCCGCTCGCCTGGCGCGGCGAATGGTGGCTGTCCGAACCGGCGGCCTCCTGGAAGGTGGAGATACGCCACAGGGCTACCGGCCGCGTGGTAGCCACGCGCGGCGGCGGACCGGCCGCGTACTCGATCGCGACGACGTGGAACGGCCGGGACACGACGGGCGGACTGCTTCCCAACGGCGCGTACACCTGGACGCTGACGGCCGCGTCGGCCGACGGGCAGGGCGCGGCGTTGGTCCAGTCCGGCGCGGTCCGGCTGACGGGTGGCGCGGCGGTGTGGCGGGACCATGTCGGCGGCTCGTCGCTGCCGGACGGTGTCGGCGACCTCCTGACGCTGAACTCCTCCGGGTCGCTCACCTTCCACCAGGGCGACGGCGCCGGGACGCTCCCCGGGAAGGTGTCGGCGAGCGGCTGGCCGACCTCGATCCGAGCGGTGCCGTTCGGCGACCTCGACGGAGACCGCTGTAACGACGTCCTGGTCCGGCTGAGCAGCGGCGCCCTGCGCCTCTACAAGCCGGTCTGCGGGGCGGCGCTCAAAGCGTCGACGCCGTACGTCACCCTCGCCACCGGCGGCTGGAACCAGTACGACGTCCTGACCGCACCGGGTGACGTGACCAAGGACGGTCGCCCCGACCTGATCGCACGCAACGCCTCCACGGGCGCCGTCTACCTCTACAAGGGCACCGGCACGGGCAAGCTGTCCTCCCGCGTCAAGCTGGCCGACAACTGGAAGGGCTACAAGAAGATCGTCGGCGCCGGTGACCTCAACGGCGACGGCATCGGCGACCTCCTGCTGCAGGACGGAGCCAACAACCTGTACCGCCTGAACGGCACCGGCAAGGGCACCTTCACCGCCCGAGTGAAGATCGCCGCCAACTGGGGTGGCTCGTACAACGCGGTCGTCGGCGTCGGGGACCTCAACGGCGACGGCAAGTCCGACATCGTCGCGCGCGACACCGCGGGCAACCTCTACCGGCAGTACGGCACCGGCAAGGGCACGTTCGGTTCCCGTACGAAGATCGCAAGCGGTTGGGCCGGCTACAAGGGACTCTCCTGACCCTGCCCTGGCGTGGGCCGTAGGGGCTGGTGTCGCAGGCTGAGGCGTCCTCGGAAGCGTCGCAGGCCCGGCACCGACCGGGCACCGGCCTGCGACGCCGCCACTGCCGTGACCCTCAGGCCGCCACCGGCTCCACCGCGAGGAACTCTTCGACGGCCTTCCCCGCACGGCGGTCGAACTCGGTGTACTGCGCCTCGCGTTCGGCTCCCGCGACCGCGTCGCCGACCAGCAAGTTGCCCTCGGCGTCGAGGCGCTGAGGGCGCTCCTCGGCGTCGGGGAGCAGGGCGACGGAGGAATGGGAGAACCCGCAGTAGTAGGCGATGCCCTCGCTCAAGTTGGTCTCCAGCAAGGCCTGCATTCCCTCCGTGACGGGGTCGTCCGAGGTGGCACCGGCCAGGCCCAGCCACAGCATGCGCTTGCCCGCCAGGCGGGGCTTGCTGCGACCGTAGGCGAATCCGTAGTTCCACACGCGATCGATCCAGCCCTTGAGGAGGGCGGGCACGCTCTGCCAGTACACGGGGAACACGGCGACGACGACATCGGCGTCGAGAACGCGCCGCATATGGGCCCGGACCTCGTCCGAGTACGGCTTCTCGCGGTCGCCCCAGTCAGGCTGGTCCGCCACGTTCATCCGCGGGTCGAATCCCTCGGCGTGCAGGTCGAGCAGGTCGACGACGTATCCGGCGGTCTCGAGTTGCGCAACGGTACGGCGGGCGGTGTGCGCGGTGAGGGAATCGGTGCGGTGGTGTGCGACGACCACAAGGGCGGTTCGGGCTGCGGCGTCGAGCTGCGACATGGTCTCTCCCGGCTGGTCTCGGTTGGTTCTGCCAGCCCAGTACACCCGTGATCGATTGGATGATCCATGGGAGAAACGCTCCGCTGCATAGGAGTTCGTCTACGATGGCGCCTGTGGATCCTTTGAGTTCTCTGCTCAGTGGCATCCGGGCCGAGGGCTCGGTCGTCAGTCACGCCGTGCTGGAAGCGCCCTGGACCATCCGCTTCGCCGACGGCGCCCCGCTCACCATGGTGAGCGTGCTGCGTGGCGGCGGCACCCTGCTGCTGCCCGACGGCACCGAACAAGCGGTCGGCGTCGGGGACACGGCCATCGTGCGCGGCCCCGACCTGTTTCACCTCGTGGATCGGCCGTCCTCCTGCGACCGCCCACACGTCGAGTACGAGATCGCCTGCTTCATAGAGGAAGCCGCATGCACCGCCCAGGACCTCGGCGGCATCCGCTGGGGCAACGATCCGGACGGGGCGACCGCACTGATCGTGGGCGCCTACCGGGCATCGGGCCATCGCCATCAACGACTGCTGCGCGCCCTGCCACCCGTACTGGTGATCAATGAGGGCAGCGAGGTCTGCGCCTGGCTGGAGGCAGCCGCCGCCGATGCCGCCACGCGCTCGGCCGGCTCGCAGGCGCTGATGGACCGGCTGTTGGACTGGGCCCTGGTGTGCACGCTGCGCACCTGGTTCGAGCAGGCAGGCCAGGACGCCCCCGACTGGTATCGCGGCCTGGCCGAACCGATCCTCGCCCCCGCCCTCCAGGCCTTCCACGCCCGGCCCTCCAAGACGTGGACGGTAGCGGGGCTCGCCGCCGAATCCGGCGTCTCCCGGGCGCTGTTCGCCAAACGCTTCACCGAGGTGATGGGCCGTCCGCCTCTGGCCTACCTCACCGAATGCCGCATGGACGAGGCGGAGGCACTCCTGTCCGACACCGACTTCGCCATCGCTCAGATCGCCAAGTCCGTCGGCTACGCCGATGCCTTCGGCTTCAGCGCCGCCTTCAAACGCCATCGGGGCCTGAGCCCCAGCGTCTTCCGCGCCGCGGCGTCCTGACGTTCCACACCCCCGGTGGGTAGCGGATATCGCTGAAGACCACGCGCGGCCACCGGCCGCCGTCCCGACGGGCAGACCATCTGGAAGAGCGGCTACGCGCTGTTGCCGTGGGCTACTTCACCAGCTGTCCACCAGGCGATCACTCGGATGGCCATCGCTTCCGGTCGCGCACCAAGAGGATCGAGACCGAAGTGCTCCTCCACCTCGTCCCGTAGGAACGCACCGATCTCCGTCTCGTCGGCGCCGCCACGGAGGCGCTGGAGCATGGGGGCGAGCATGCAGTCGTACTCGTCCTGCACCTCGTCGGCGACGCCGATCGGGTCCCACTCGTTGAGCAGATGCCGCGGATCGTTCTCCACAGATGGGCTCCAGGGCTGCATCTGACCAGATTGCCATCCTGGGAATTTCCGCCGCACCCCGGCCCCATCTTCATCCGAATGAGAAGCCTGGCCCCCGGAGCCCGCACGTACTGGCTAAGATCCCCGGGGACTGCCGGACCGGGCGGCACCGCGCTCTGGGGACGTCCGGTCCGACAGACCCTGGCCCATGCGGGGGAATGCCGACCGAGCCCCTCGGTTCACGCCCCGCTGCATCGCGCGCCGAGGCCTGTCCTAGGTCGCCGGGAGGCGCGTGGGGAGCCCCTGCCGCGCTGCTGTGTGCAGGGCTGCGATGACGGCCGTGGTCGTCGGGTTCGCGGTTTCGGTGCGGCGCGTCGCGGCGAACAGCAGGCGCATGATCGGGCGGTCCTCGATGGGTGCCGTGCGGATTCCGGGTGTTGCAGGGTCGATGGCCGTCCGGGGGACGAGCGCGGTGGCGAGGCCGGCCCGTGCGAGCGTGAGCTGGGCGCCGGTGTCGGCCGTGATGTAGCGGCTCGTGGGCGTGAAGCCGGCCTGGCGGAAGGCGTGCAGGATGGCCTGACCGCAGTCCGTGGTCGGCGGCGGCACGGCGAGACTGCGCGTGGCCAGATCCCGCAGGGCGACCGGCCGATCGTCGCCCTGGTCGGCAGCGGTGACGACGAGCAGCGGATCGTCGAGCAGCGGGGAGACCTCGACGCCCGTGGGTGTGGCATCGGGCAGGTGGTGATACCGCTGTCCCAGCACCACGTCGACGGTGCCGAGGGTGAGTTCCCGCAGTTGTGCCTGGTCGGTGACGAGGCAGGTCACGACGAGCTGCGGGTGGTCCGAGCCCAGTGATGTGAGTGCGGGGCTCACGATCCCCGAGACGGTCGACGGCAACGCGGCCAGGGTGACGGTGGTGCCGACCGTGCCCTTGACCGCCGCGAGGGCGCTCTCGGCCTCCTGTACGGCGGCGAGGATCCGGTCGGCGTGCTCGAGGAGCACCCGGCCCGCCTCCGTCAGCGCCACGGTGCGCCCGTCGGGGCGCAGCAACTCGACTCCCACGTCGCGCCGCAGCGCGGACAACTGCTGTGACACGGCACCGGCGGACAGCGCCAGTGACTCGGCGGCCGCCGCGATGGAGCCGCGGGCGGCGACGGTTCTGAGCATGTGCAGACGGCGGACATCCAGCATGACCCGAGACCTTACTCGATAGATTTCCTAAAGGGTTTCATCAGGATTCACCCCCTTGACCTGTTGGGTCTCGTGAGCGAACTTCGGCGCATGGAGATCTTCGACTGCATCGCCGTGGTGGCCCGGCCCCTCCACGATTTCGGTGACGAGTTCATGTCCGACGAGGCGACCGCAGCCGTGGGCCTGCGTGCCGGGTTTCCCCCGGGGCGCGGCTTCTACTGCCGCGGCCGGTTCGGGGTGCTCGGCGAGGCATCGGTTTCGGTGGTCCAGGCGGTGCAGGGTTTCCTCGGCCCCCAGCTGGTTGCTGCCGGCTGGCTCGCGGGACGGTCCGTGATGCCGGCGGAGGAAGCTGCCGGCCTGTACGCCCAGGCCATACAGATGTGGGGGCACGCCAACATCCCCGCCGATGTCGACGTGGAGCACTTCAACCACTTGGCACAGCAGCTGATCGACGCCGCTGACGCCGACGCACTGCCGCTGTTCGCCGGCTGGCGCGCGCAAGCCTGCCCCTCCGACGACCCGGTCGGTGCGGCCATGCAGCGCGTCCACGTACTGCGGGAACACCGTGGCGCCTGTCATCTCGCGGCGGTGCGCCTGTGCGGGCTGAGCGCCCGAGCGGCAATGGTCATCAACCTCGGCGACGAGCAGGCAACCCACTACGGATGGCAAGAGCCGCATCCCGTTGCCGCGCCCCTGATCCCCCGACGGCAGCGTGCCGAACAGCTCACCGATGAGCTGCAGGCGCCGCTCTACGCCACACTGACCGACCGGCAACGCACCGAATTCGCCCAGCTGGTCAAGGCGTTGACCGCTTCCCCGACCCCATGACCGAAGCACGTCTCGGGGTCGTGAAGGCTCCGGACCTCGTCGGCGGACCCGGCCGCCGCGTAGGCTCCGGATCTCCTCGGCCGCGGCTTCTCGGCGCGTGAGCCGAACACGCACGGTACCCAGGCACAGGTACCGCTTCCCAGCGGTCCCTGCGCCTGGCTACGACACAGGCAGAGGCGTCAGTTGATCCGGACGATCTTCCAGAGCTGGTCGTCGGGTTCGGCGTCGCCCCACTGGACGACGGCTGCCCCGTCGGCGGTGGAGGACTGGGCGACGCCGGCGACGAGGGCGCTGTTCACGTTCCGGAGTCCGTAGTAGCCGTTGCCCCCGTCGGTGAGGGTCCACCTCTGGGAGTCGGCGCTGGAGGCGGAGTTCTGGGCGACGGCCGCTCCAGCGGCGCTGGAGGAGCCGCGAATGGCCAGGTCGAGGTTGCTGTTGACGTTCTTGATGGTCCAGGCTCCGCCTCCCGCGGACTGGAAGGTGAAGAGCTGGCAGGCGCAGGCGGTGTTCCGCCACTGGTTCGCCGCGGTGCCGACGGTGGTGGAGCCGGCCGGGATGTCGAGGTACTTGCCGCTCCCCTTGTTGACGAGCACGTACTGGCCGGTGCCCCGGCTTCATCGGCAGTGGCAACGTCAGCGGCACCTTGGCCCGCCTTGCTGTCGCCGCAGGCCTGGACGTCGTCCTGAGCAACTCCCGCGGCCCCGAGTCCCTCGCCGATCTCGGCCCCCGCGCCCGTGCGGCCACTCCCGCCGAGGCCGCCGAGGCTGGGGACCTGGTGGTGGTGTCCATCCCGCTGGGCGCCTACGAGAAGATCCCGGCAGAGCCGCTGGCGGGCAAGATCGTGATCGACACGCTGAACTATTACCCGGAGCGCGACGGCCGCGTCGCCGAGCTGGACGCGAACGAGCTGACGACCAGCGAGCTGGTGCAGCGCCACCTGGCCGACTCCCGTGTGGTCAAGGCGGCCAGCAACATCGTCTCCAGCCGGCTGTTCAGCCTTGCCCGCCCCTCGGGTGCGCCGGACCGCAGTGCCATGCCGATCGCCGGCGACGATGCCGCCGCCAAGGCGGAGGTCGTGGAGTTGCTCGACATCCTCGGCTACGACGTGGTGGACATCGGCACGCTCGCCGACAGCTGGCGCAGCGAACCAGGCACGCCCGTCTACGGCAAGGCCTACTACGGGGAAGTGCCCAAGGACGTGAGCTTGGACAAGACGATGGAATGGATCTTCCAGACCCCGGGCGTTCCGGTACCTGCCGACCGCGTGAGGGAACTGACCGCCACGGTTGTTCGGGGCACCGCAGGCGGCCGTTTGTCGGTCGACGCCTGGATCTGAGCGGAGAGCATCGCGGAAGAAGAGGCGGAACCGGAACTCCTGACCGGGTCCGGACCAGGGGGATCCCCGCTGGCCCAAGACGGTCACCCTCGGCTCGAACGCCTCGGCCGCGGTGCCGAAGTCCGGTCGCCGAGGTCAGTCACTGGTGCGTTCGCGGTGGTGAGCTGAGGGAGCGTCCTCGCGGGTCGGGTTCGGGATCGGAGGACCGGGGGTGGGCGG
>NZ_MUBA01000274.1 GCF_002154575.1 Streptomyces bobili | reverse complement strand
TCCTTCCGGGCGCCGGCGCCCAGGCCGAGGCCGGACACCTTCACCTTGTGGAGGCTGAGCCACAGCGCGTAGCCGATGGGCAGCGCGAAGAACAGGGCGAAGAGGATCGTGGCGGGGAGGAGGAAGAAATAGGGGGCGCTTCGCGCTCGTTTGAGGGTGGTGGCGGGAGACGGGAGGGCGTACGGGGCCCCCTTGACCCCGTACGACTTCCGGCGTGCGGTTGTCACTCGGAGACCTCGAAGCCCTGCTTCTTCATGTCGGCCACGGTGTCCGCCTGCATCTTGTCCAGAGCGGCGGAGAAGTCCGACTTGTTCTTGGCGGCGGCGCCGAAGGCGTCCTTGAAGGTCGTGTAGGCGACGTTCACGTTCGGGCCCCAGCCCGACGGCGCCGTGGTCTTCGCGATCTTGGCGGCGGTGGTGTAGAAGTCCGCCTGGTTCGAGAAGTACTCCGGCGGGTTGATGAAGGCGCCGCTGAGCTGGGCGGAGCTGGAGGCCGGGTAGATGCCGCTCTCCTTGGCCAGCGCGTTGAGCGCGTCACCGTCGGTGTTCAGCCAGGCGGCGAACTTGGCGGCGGCGTCCTTGTTCTTGGAGTCGGTGGTGACGGCGGTGGAGGAACCGCCCCAGCTGCCGGTGACGTTGTCGGTCTGCGACCACTGGGGGAGCGGGGCCATGGCCCACTTGCCCTTGGTGTCCGGGGCGGCGGTGGTCAGGGTGCCCGGCGCCCACACGGCGCTGACCCAGGCGATCTGCTTGCCGGTGTTGAGCGCCTTGTTCCAGGCCGGGGTGTACATCGGCTGGTTGTCGACGGCGCCCTCCTTGACGAGGCCGCCCCAGAAGTCGGCGACCTTCTTGGTCGCCGCGTCGTTGATGCCGACCTGCCACTTGTCGCCGGCGGTGGTCCACCACTTGGCGCCGGCCTGCTGGGCGAGGCCCGCGAAGAGACCGGAGTCGTTGGCCGAGAAGGTGGTCAGATCCGTCTCCGGGGACTTCTTCTTCAGCGCGCGGGCGGTCTGCGCGAACTGCTCCCAGGTGGTGGGGACGGTCAGGCCGTACTCCTTGAACAGGTCCTCGCGGTAGTAGAACATCATCGGGCCGATGTCCTGCGGGACCGCGTAGACGGCGTCCGTGCCCAGCGTCGTCTGCTGCCAGACGCCGTCGGCGAACTTGCCCTTCACGTCGCCGACGTTCTTCGCTATGTCCGCCAGCGCGTCATTGCTGACGAGCGTCGGCAGCGCCTGGTACTCGGCCTGGACCAGGTCGGGGGCCTTGCCCGCCTTGTGCGCGGTGAGGATCTTGGTGACCAGCGTGTCGCCGGACGCCTGCTTCTTCACCGTGACCGTGATCTGGTCCTTCTTGCCCGGCCCCTTGTTCCACAGGTCCACAACCTTGTCCATGCCCGGCGTCCACGTCCAGTACGTGAGCGAGACCGGGCCCGACTGGGCGCCGCTGTCGTCGTCGGACGAGCCGCAGGCGGCGAGTGCGGTGGCGCCGAGCGTGACGGCGACGGCGGAGGCTGCGACCTTGAAGAGCCGCCGGCGCTGGGTGTTGGACATGGGTTTCTCCCCTGACCTGGGTGCCCGCCTGCTGCGGGAACCTGCCATGCATCACATGAACCGAGGTCCTCGCCCGTCGCGAGGCCCTGTCATGCTTCTGTGAGCGTTCACAGTAGAGAAACATCCCGGACACTTGTCAATGGTTGTTGCTGTGCGGTTATGTTGGGCTCGCACCGCCGAGAACGTGTGTGCACGTTCCCAAATGATCGATTAAACGGGAGAAATCCATGCCGGAGACCACCCCCAAGGGCCTCACCGGGCTCGCCTTCGGTGGGGACTACAACCCCGAGCAGTGGCCGGAAAGCGTCTGGCAGGAGGACGTCCGGCTGATGCGCGAGGCCGGCGTCACCATGGTGAGTGTCGGGATCTTCTCCTGGGCCCTCCTGGAGCCCGCTCCCGGGGTCCACGACTTCGGCTGGCTGGACCGGATCATCGACCTGCTGCACGAGAACGGCATCCGCGTCGACCTGGCCACCCCCACAGCGGCCCCGCCCGTCTGGTTCTACCGCGAGCACCCCGAGGCCCTGCCCGTCACCGCCGACGGAGTCCGCTACGAGTTCGGCTCCCGCGCGGCGATCTGCCACAGCAACGCCGACTACCGCGCCGCCGCGGCGGACATCGCCACCCGGCTCGCCGAGCGCTACGGCGACCATCCGGCGCTCGCGATGTGGCACGTCCACAACGAGTACGGTGTGCCCGTCTCGGCCTGCTACTGCGAGTCCTGCGCCGCCCACTTCCGCCGCTGGCTGGAGACGACGTACGGCACGATAGACGCGGTCAACGAGGCCTGGGGCACCGCCTTCTGGGGCCAGCGCTACGCGGCCTTCGACGACGTCAACCCGCCGCGCACCACCCCCACCGTCGGCAACCCCGGCCAGGCCCTCGACTACCGGCGCTTCGCCGACGCCACCATGCGCGAGAACTTCCGGATGGAGCGCGACATCCTGCACCGCCTCGCGCCCGGCGTCCCGGTCACCACGAACTTCATGACCGCCCTCAGCCAGTGCGACTCGGTCGACTACTGGGCCTGGGGCCGTGAGGTCGACCTCGTCACCAACGACCACTACCTGATCACCGACGGCCGCCGCACCCACGTCAACCTGGCGATGGCCGCCGACCTCACCCGTTCCGTAGCCGGCGGCGCCCCCTGGATCCTCCTGGAGCACTCCACCTCGGGCGTCAACTGGCAGCCCCGCAACCCGGCCAAGGCCCCCGGCCAGATGGCCCGCAACTCCCTCGGACACGTGGCCCGCGGCTCCGAGGGCGCCATGTTCTTCCAGTGGCGGCAGTCCCGGCGCGGCGCCGAGAAGTTCCACTCCTCGATGGTCCCGCACGGCGGCACGGACACCCGCGTGTGGCGCGAGGTCGTCGAACTCGGCGCCTCCCTCGACTCCCTGAGCCCGATCCGGGGCACCCGCACCGAGGCCGACGTCGCCGTCCTGTGGGACTGGCACTCCTGGTGGGCGCAGAACCTCGCCTGGCGCCCCAGCGAGGACCACGACCCGCGCGAGCGCGCCGACGCCTTCTACGAGGCCCTCTACGACCGCCACCTCACCGTCGACTTCGCCCACCCCGAAGCCGACCTCTCGCGGTACCCGATGGTCGTGGTGCCCGCCCTGTACCTGATGACGGAGACGGCCGGGAACAACCTCAGGACGTACGTCGAGAACGGCGGCACGCTCGTCGTGTCGTACTTCTCCGGCATCGTCGACGCCTCCGACGCCGTCCACGAGGGCGCCTACCCGGGCGCGCTGCGGGACGTCCTCGGACTCACCGTCGAGGAGTTCTCCCCGCTGCTCCAGGGAGAGCACGTGCGGATCACCGGCCCCGACGGCTCCGAGCTGGGCGGCGACGTGTGGACCGAGTTCGTCGAGCCGCGCGGCGCCGAGACCGTCTGGACGTACGCCGACGGCCTCACCGCAGGCCGTCCCGCCGTCACCCGGCACCGCCTCGGCGAGGGAACCGCCTGGTACGTCTCCACCCGGCTCGGCGCCGAGGGCCTGGACGCCCTGCTGGGCTGGGCCGCCGAGGACGCCCGTCTCGCCCCGCGCGCCGGCCTGCCCCGCGACGTCGAGGTCGTGCGCCGCTCCGGCGAGAGGGGCAGCTACCTCTTCGCCATCAACCACACCGCCACCGACGCCAAGGTGCCGCTGGACACGTCCGGCACCGAACTGCTGACGGGCGAACGCGCCGCCGGCCGCCTCGCGGTCCCGGCGGGAGCCGTGCGGGTCGTACGACTCGACGGCTGAACCCCACTCCCCCTCCGCCCGTGGAGCCGCGAGCCGCGGGCGGAGGGGGTCCCTCACCCCGAGGGAGACCCACCCCCATCACGTCGAAGGGACGACGGACGAAGATGTTCCATCCCAGACGCACCCTCAGAGCCCTGCTGCTCCCGCTCACCGCGGGGCTCGCGCTCACCGCCCTGCCCGCGCAGACCGCCCAGGCGGCCTCCACGCTCACCAACGCCGGCTTCGAGGCCGACGGCGCCGGGGCAGCCGCCCCCAGCGGCTGGTCCGAGTACGGCGACACCGGCGCCTCATTCGCCGAGTCCGGCGGACACGCCGGCAGTTACCGCCTCTCCCACTGGGCGTCCGCCGCCTACAAGGTGGAGACGTACCAGTACCTGTCGGGGCTGACCAACGGCAACTACAAGCTCACCGCCTGGGTCCGCTCCGGCGGCGGCCAGAAGTCGGCCTACATAGCCCTGAAGAACTGCGGCGGCGCCGAACAGCGCACCGATCTGCCCGTCTCGGCGAGCGGCTGGCTCCGTATCGTCGTCCCGGTCAACGTGACGAACAACCAGTGCACGATCAGCGTCAACAGTGACGCGAACGCGGGCAACTGGATCAATGTGGACGACCTGACCTTCACGTCCGGCACGACCGGACTGTCGATCAAGGGCGCCGACATCTCGTCCCTCCCCAAGAGCGAGGCCAAGGGCGGCGTCTACAAGACCGCCTCGGGCACCACCGGCGACCCGGTCACCATCCTGAAGAACGCCGGCATGAACTACGCGCGCCTGAAGGTCTGGGTCAACCCCGCCGACGGCTACAACAACAAGGCGCGCGTGCTGGCCGCCGCCAAGCGGGTCAAGGCCGCCGGCCAGAAGCTCCTGGTCGACTTCCACTACTCGGACACCTGGGCCGATCCGGGCGCCCAGAGCAAGCCGAGCGCCTGGGCGGGCCACTCGTACAGCCAGCTGAAGACGGACGTGTACAACCACACGTACGACGTGCTGAACGCGCTCAAGGCCCAGGGCACCACCGCCGACATGGTCCAGGTGGGCAACGAGATCAACGGCGGCATGCTGTGGAACGAGGGTTCCACCTCCAACTGGGGCCAGCTCGCCGGTCTTCTCAACTCCGGCTACGACGCCGTCAAGGCCGTCAACTCGTCCACCCCGGTGGCCCTGCACCTCGCCAAGGGCGGTGACCTGACCGGCACCCGCTGGTGGTTCGACAGCGCGGTCTCCAACGGCGTCAAGTTCGACACCATCGGCCTGTCCTTCTACGGCTACTGGCACGGCACGCTCGCCGACTTCCAGACCACGCTGGACGACGCGGCCTCCCGCTACGGCAAGCCGGTCTTCGTCGCCGAGACGGCCTACCCGTTCCGTCTCGACAGCGACGACTCGTTCGAGAACATCATCGACCTGTCGAGCGAACTGGTCGCCGGCTACCCGGCCACCCCGGCCGGCCAGCTCGCCTGGATGAACTCCGTGGCCAGCATCGTGGAGGCCGTCCCGAACGGCCGCGGTCTCGGTGTCTTCTACTGGGAGACCACCTGGACCGCCGTGAACGGCAACGGCTGGGACCCGGCCGACGCCGCCTCCGGCAACGGCTGGGAGAACCAGGCCCTGTTCGGCTACGACGACCGGGCGCTGTCCTCGACGGCATGGTTCAGCCACCGCTGACCGTCACCATGTGACCTCGTGACAGCGGGGCCCGGCCGCCACCGTGCGGCCGGGCCCCTGCGCGTGTCCCCTTCCCCGCGCGAACTGCCGTACGGAAGAGGGATGTTCGATCCCGGCCAAGGGTCCCGGAGTGCCGGACAGGGAGGCCTCGACTGCGGAACAGTGGGAAGACGCGGTGACGAGGGCCCCGATCCAGGGACGGAGGGGACGACCATGCTGAGGACTCCCGTGAACGAACGGCGACTGCACATCCTGGAATGGCTGAAGGAACCGGCGCGGCACTTCCCGCCGCAGCGGCGCGCGGACCTCGTCGAGGACGGCGTCACCGCGGACACCGTCGCGACGAAACTCGGGGTGGACCGCCGGGTGGCCGACACGCACCTCGCCCTGCTCGCCGACCTGGGTCTGCTGCGCGCCAAGCGGATCCGGCTGCGCACCTACTACCGGCGCGACGAGATGCGCATCGCCGAAGTGGCCCGCATGTTCGAAAAGGGCTGGTAGGGGGCTGGCAGGGGCGACGCCGGACGGCCTAGCGTCGGCGGCCCGCACCAGTGGAAGGCACCCCGCATGGACCGACCCACCGCTCTCGTCCCCGTAGGCCACCTCTCCCTCGGCGGCCACGGCCCCGAGGACGTCGTGTCCGATCGGCGCGGGCGCGTCCTGACCGGCGTCGCGGACGGCCGGATCCTGCGCGTCGACGGCCTCGACGATCCCCGCGCCGCCCGCGTCGAGGAGGTCGCCCGCATCGACGGCCGCCCGCTCGGCCTCGAACTCCTCCCCGACGGCGACCTGTTGGTGTGCGACGCGGAGGGGGCGCTGCTGCGCGTCGGCCTGGAGGGCGGCCGGACCGACGTACTGGCCGACTCGGTGGCGGGGGAGCGGCTGCGGTTCTGCAGCAACGTCGTGGCGCTGCCCGACGGGACGGTGTACTTCACGGTGTCGAGCCGGGCCCACCCCCTGCACGCCTGGATGGGCGACCTCGTCGAACACACCGGCACCGGACGCCTGCTGCGCCTCGCACCGGGCGACGCCGAACCCGAAATCCTCCTGGACGGACTCCAGTTCGCCAACGGCCTCGCGGTGAGCGCCGACGCCGGGTTCCTGATCGTCGCCGAGACCGGCGCCCGCCGCCTCACCCGCTACCACCTCACCGGCCCCGCCGCCGGACGGGCCGAACCCCTCGTCGAGAACCTGCCCGGCTACCCGGACAACCTGTGGCGCGGCGCCCCCGACGGACCGGTCTGGGTCGCGCTGGCCGGCCCTCGCGTCCCCCCGCTCGACCTCCTCCACCGGGCCGGCCCGGCCGTCCGCCACCACGCCGCCCGGCTGGCCCTGCGCGCCCCCTACCGCCCCTCGGGCACCATCGGCGTCCTCGCCGTCGACGACACCGGCAGGACCGTCCACCACCTCACCCGCCGCCGTTCCGGCTTCCGCATGGTCACCAGCGTCTGCGCGGCCGGCGGCAGGCTCGTCCTCGGCAGCCTCTGGGAGCCCGGCATCGCGGTCTGCGCGGCACCCTGAGCACGGTGATCCGGCGTTACCCTGTTGACCAGCCGTGATCACCCCGCGAGCCGGGGCGACCGGGGGTTCGGACCGCCCGCGACCGCCAGGCGGTCTCAGGCAGGAGACGTACGACATGACAGCCCCGGAGACCGACAGCCTCCGCGGCGGCGCCCCGCGCCGGTCCGCCGTGCCGGGACAGCTTCCGGCCGTGGCCGTGGTCGCCGTCGGCGGTGGGCTGGGCGCCGCGGCCCGCTACGCGGCAGCCCTGTGGTGGCCCTCTGCCGGCAGCGGCTTCCCCTGGACGACCTTCTGGGTCAACGTCGTCGGCTGTGCCGTGATCGGCGTGTTCCTGGTGCTGATCACCGAGGCCCTGACCGTGCACCGGCTCGTGCGCCCCTTCTTCGGCACCGGCGTGCTCGGCGGCTTCACCACCTTCTCGACGTACGCCGTCGACCTCCAGCGCCTGTTCGACACGGGACATCCCCGCACGGCGCTGGCCTACCTGGCCGCGACCCCGCTCGCGGCGCTCACGGCGGTGTGGCTCGCGGCGACCGCGACCCGCCGCGTCCTGACCCGGAGGCAGCCATGACCAGGCTCACCGGCAGTGCCCTGCGCGTGACCGTCCTCGTCGGCGAGAACGACACCTGGCACCGCAAACCCCTGTACACCGAGATCGTGCACCGGGCCCATGCGGCGGGCCTGGCCGGTGCCAGCGTCTTCCGCGGCATCGAGGGCTTCGGCGCCTCCTCGCTCATCCACACCGCCCGCCTGCTCTCGCTCAGCGAGGACCTCCCGGTCGCCGTCGTCATCGTCGACACCGAGGAACGCGTACGGGCCTTCCTCCCGCAGCTCGACGAACTCGTCACCGAGGGCCTGGTCGTCCTCGACCCCTGCGAGGTCATCCGGTACACCGGCCGTGACGGTGATCAGGGCGAAACGGACACGCCCGGTAAGAGGCCGTTGTGAACTGGCTGCTGGTCGTCGCCGGAGGCATGGTCGGCGCGCCCCTGCGCTATCTGACCGACCGCGCGGTGCAGGCCCGGCACGACTCGGTCTTCCCCTGGGGCACCTTCGTCGTCAACATCGTCGGCTGCGCGGTCCTCGGCCTGGTGACCGGCGCGGCCCTCGCCGGAGCGGCCGGCTCCGACCTGCGGCTGCTCCTCGGCACCGGTTTCTGCGGGGCCCTGACCACCTACTCCACGTTCTCCTACGAGACGCTGCGGCTGACGGAGACCGGAGCGGCGCTGCACGCCGCCGCCAACGTCGTCGTCAGTGTGGCGGCGGGCGTCGGGGCCGCCTTCGCGGGGGTGTGGCTCGCCCAGACGGTGTGGTCATGACCGGGGAACACACCCACGGCTGGTAGGACTGTGCACCGCACCGTCGACCACCCGCAGAACGGGATCCCATGAGCGCCATCTCCGTCGGTCAGGCCGTCGTCCTCGGAGCCGTCGAGGGAGTGACCGAGTTCCTCCCCGTCTCCTCCACCGGACATCTGAAGATCACCGAAGGCCTGATGGGCATCCCCGTCGACGACGACGCGGTCGTCGGCTTCTCCGCGGTCATCCAGGTCGGCGCGATCGCCGCGGTGCTGGTCTACTTCCGCAAGGACATCGCGCGCATCGTCTCCGCCTGGCTCCGCGGCCTCACCGACACGAGCGAACGACACCACGACTACAAGTTCGGCTGGTGGATGATCTACGCGACGATCCCGATCGTCGTCGTCGGCCTGGCCGCGAAGCCGCTCATCCAAGGTCCCCTGGCCTCGCTCTGGGTGGTCGCGGGCTCGCTCATCGCGGGCAGCGGCGTGATGTGGGCGGCCGACCGCACGGGCCGGCACAAGCGGGGCGAGGACGACACCTCGCTCAAGGACGCCATGCTGGTCGGCGGCTCGCAGATCCTCGCGCTGCTCTTCCCCGGCTTCTCCCGCTCCGGTGCCACCATGTCGACCGCGCTCCTGCTCGACCTCGACCGGGTCGCCGCCACCCGGCTGTCCTTCTTCCTCGGCATCCCGGCGCTCACCGGCGCCGGCCTGTACGAGCTGAAGGACGCCCTGGGCACCGGGGCCGGGGCCGCACCCCTGGTCGTCGGCACGGCGGTGTCCTTCGTGGTCGCCTACGCCTCCATCGCCTGGCTGCTCAGGTTCGTCGCCAAGCACTCCTTCAACGCCTTCGTGATCTACCGGATCGTCGTCGGCCTACTGCTCTTCGGCCTGCTGGCCACGGGAGTCCTCGACAGCTGAGCGCGGGGGAGAGGGCCTGGCGGGGGCACGCGCCTCGCCCGGCGCGGGCGGCCGGGCCTGCCAGGGACTGCCTGGGAAACCCGCTTTCATTCAGGGCCCTGGCTGAATTTTTCCTTTCACTCGCCTTGACAGAGACCTCCGGCCACCCGGAGTATCACTCCCGTGAACCTGTCAGACAGCCAGACAGGTGGCCCGGCACCCCGTCGTATCAGTGCGATGGAAGCGGTGCTCGCCCACCTCCGCGGCGCCATCGAGCACGGCCACTACGCCATCGGGGACAAGCTTCCCTCCGAGGCGGAACTGTGCCGCACCCTCGAGGTCTCCCGGCCCGTCCTGCGGGAGGCCCTGCGCGCCCTCCAGACCATGGGCCTGACGGTCTCCCGGACCGGTAAAGGCACCTTCGTCGTCGCCAACACCGTCGAGGACCCCACCTTCGGCGACTACGCGGCCAGCGACCTGCTCGAAGTGCGCCGCCACATCGAGATCCCGGTCGCCGGGTACGCCGCCGCCCGCCGCACCCCGGAGAACCTGGACCACCTGGCCCACCTCCTGGACCGGATGGAAGGCGAGACCGACACCACCGCCTGGGTCGCGATGGACACCCTCTTCCACCTCGCCGTCGCCGAGGCCGCCCAGAACCCGGTGTTCCGCCGGGTCATCGAGGAGATCCGTGACGCACTGGCGCGTCAGTCGACCTTCCTCAACCAACTGGGCGGACGGCGCGAGCAGTCCAACCGCGAACACCGCGCCATCGTCGAAGCGCTGATCGACGGTTCCGAGTCCGACGCCGTGGAGGCCATGAGCCACCACCTCGACCGTGTCGAGACGACCCTCACCGACATCGTGCGCCCCCCGCGCACGGACTCCCCCCTGGAAGGCGGACCCGAGGCGTGAGCGAACAGCACCTCAAGGACGAGACGCGCCCCTCGCCCCGTCACGTCGACGCCGGAGACGAGGGCTACAGCAAGTCCCTCAAACACCGGCACGTCAACATGATCGCCATCGGCGGAGCCATCGGCACCGGCCTCTTCCTCGGCGCCGGCGGCCGCCTGGCCGACGCCGGCCCCTCCCTCTTCATCGCCTACGCGGTCTGCGGCATCTTCGCCTTCCTCGTGGTGCGCGCCCTCGGCGAACTCGTCCTGTACCGCCCGTCCTCCGGCGCCTTCGTGTCGTACGCCCGGGAGTTCATGGGGGAGAAGGGGGCCTACACCGCGGGCTGGATGTACTTCCTGAACTGGGCCACCACCGGCATCGCCGACATCACCGCGGTGGCCACCTACACCCACTACTGGGGCATGTTCTCCGACGTGCCCCAGTGGGTGATCGCGCTGATAGCCCTCGCCGTGGTCCTCACGGTGAACCTGATCTCGGTGAAGATCTTCGGCGAACTGGAGTTCTGGTTCGCGATCGTCAAGGTCAGCGCGCTGGTGATCTTCATGTGTATCGGCATCTTCCTGCTGGTCACCCAGCACCAGGTCGACGGCACCACCCCCGGCCCGTCCCTGATCAGCGACCACGGCGGCATCTTCCCCAACGGCCTGCTGCCCATGCTGCTGATCGTCCAGGGCGTCGTCTTCGCCTACGCCTCCGTCGAACTGGTCGGCGTCGCCGCCGGTGAGACCGAGAACCCCGAGCAGATCATGCCGAAGGCGATCAACTCGATCATGTGGCGCGTGGGCGTGTTCTACGTCGGCTCGGTCCTCCTGCTGTCGATGCTGCTCCCGTGGAACAAGTACACCTCCGGCGAGAGCCCCTTCGTCACGGTGCTGTCCAACATCGGCATCCCGGCCGCGGGCGGCGTGATGAACCTCGTCGTCCTCACGGCGGCGATGTCCTCCCTCAACTCCGGCCTCTACTCCACCGGCCGCATCCTGCGCTCGATGGCCGTGAGCGGCTCGGCACCCCAGTTCACCGCGAAGATGAGCCGCACCCAGGTCCCCTACGGCGGCATCCTGCTCACCAGCGGCGTCTGCGTCCTCGGTGTCGGCCTCAACTTCGTGGTCCCCGCCGACGCGTTCGAGATCGTCCTGAACTTCGCGGCGCTGGGCATCCTCGCCACCTGGGGCATGATCATGATCTGCCACCTGCTGTTCTGGCAGAAGACCGAGAAGGGCGAACTGACCCGCCCGAGCTACCGACTGCCGGGCTCCCCCTGGACCGAACTCCTGACGCTGGCCTTCCTCGCCTCCGTCCTGGTCCTCATGTACGCCGACGGCGGCGCCGGACGCACCACCGTGCTGTGCCTGCCACTGATCGCCGCCGCGCTCGTCGCCGGCTGGTACGCCATCCGTGTCCGCCGCGCCCGCACCTCCTCCAAGGCCGACGCGTGAACCCGCCGCCGGCCCCCACCCACTCACCAGTGACCAGGCCATGATGTACAGCAGTTCCCTCGCCGACGCCCCCGCGATCCGCGAACCCCTCCACGCCCCCGTCGCCCACCTCGTCCGCGGCGGGGTGACGGAGGGCGTCCACTACGGCTCCGTCGTCGTCCTCCGCACGGACGGCGAGGTCGACTTCCAGCTCGGTGACATCGAGGTCGCCTTCTACCCGCGCTCCGCGCTCAAGCCCGTCCAGGCCGTCGCCATGGTGCGTGCCGGGCTCCCGCTGGACGGCGAACTGCTCTCGCTCGCCGCCGCCAGCCACTCCGGCGAGGAGCGACACCTCGCCGGGACCCGGCGGATCCTCGAACTGTCCGGCGCCACCGAGGACGACCTGCGCAACGTCACGGACCTGCCGTACGACCCGGTCGTCCGCGACCTCTGGATACGCGAGGGCCGCCCGCCCTCCCGCCTCGCCCAGAACTGCTCGGGCAAGCACGCGGCGATGCTGTACACCTGCAAGCTCAACGGCTGGTCCCTCGACGGCTATCTCGACCCGGACCACCCGCTCCAGCAGGCGATCGCCGAGATCGTCGAGGACCTCACCGGGCAGCGGATCGCCCGAGTCACCGTCGACGGGTGCGGCGCGCCGCTGTTCTCCGTCTCCCTCAACGGACTGGCGCGGGCCGCGGCCCGCGTCACCACCGCCGTGCCCGGCACCCCCGAGGCGCGGGTGGCGGACGCGATGCGCGAGCACGCCGAGATGGCCTCCGGCTCCGGCCGGGACGTCGCCGCCCTGATGCGGGCCGTCCCCGGCCTGCTCGCCAAGGACGGCTTCGAGGGCGTCGGGGTCGCCGCACTCCCCGACGGCAGTGCCGTCGCCGTCAAGATCTCCGACGGCGCCGACCGGGCCCGCGTCCCCGTCACCGCGGCCGCCCTCGTCCGCGCCGGAGTGGACCCCGCGCTCCTCACCCCCTTCGCGGGCGAGCCCCTCCTCGGCGGCGGCGAACCCGTCGGCAGCATCCGCACGGTACGCGCGCTGGACCCGGTCACCGAGCCGGCCTGCGCCTGACATGCGGCGGGGGAGGCGTCCTGGCGGCATGCGGTACGTCGCACCCGGCGCCGTATCGGCGAAACGAGGCCTCGCCCGGCCCCGCGCATCCGCCCTCCCGGTCCCGCCAGGCCGGACGAGACCCGGCCGGTCTCCCCGCACCACCAACACCCTCGCCCCTCGGAAAGAGGCAGCACCCTCATGACTGTCGTCGTCAGCCGCAGCGAACACGATCTGCTCGGAGACCGGGACGTCCCCGTCGACGCGTACTGGGGTATCCACACCCTGCGCGCCACCGAGAACTTCCCGATCACCGGCACCACGATCTCCGCCTACCCGCACCTGATCGACGCCCTCGCCGCCGTCAAGGAGGCCGCCGCCCTGGCCAACGAGGAGCTGGGGCTGCTGTCGCCGGAGAAGGCCGCCGCGATCGTCGCCGCCTGCCGTGAGATACGGGCGGGCAAGCTGCACGACCAGTTCGTGGTGGACGTGGTGCAGGGCGGCGCGGGCACCTCGACCAACATGAACGCCAACGAGGTCGTCGCCAACCGTGCCCTGGAACTGCTGGGCCACGCCAAGGGCGAGTACCGGTACCTGCACCCCAACGAGGACGTCAACCTCGGCCAGTCGACCAACGACGTCTACCCGACCGCCGTCAAGGTCGCGACCGTCTTCGCGGTGCACGGGCTGCTCAAGGCCATGGCCGTCCTCCAGGACGCCTTCGCCCGCAAGGCCGTCGAGTTCCGCGACGTGCTCAAGATGGGCCGCACCCAGCTCCAGGACGCCGTCCCGATGACCCTCGGGCAGGAGTTCTCCACGTTCGCCGTCATGCTCGACGAGGACCGCAGCCGTCTCGCCGAGGCCGTCGAGCTGATCCAGGAGATCAACCTCGGCGCCACGGCGATCGGCACCGGCCTCAACGCGCCCGTCGGCTACGCCGAGTCGGCCCGCCGCCACCTCGCCGAGATCACCGGCCTGCCGCTCGTCACCGCCGCGAACCTCGTCGAGGCCACCCAGGACTGCGGCGCGTTCGTCCAGATGTCCGGCGTGCTCAAGCGGATCGCGGTGAAGCTCTCCAAGAGCTGCAACGACCTGCGGCTGCTGTCCTCCGGTCCGCGCGCCGGCCTCGGCGAGATCAACCTGCCGCCCGTGCAGGCCGGTTCCTCCATCATGCCCGGCAAGGTCAACCCGGTGATCCCCGAGGTCGTCAACCAGGTCGCCTTCGAGGTGATCGGCAACGACGTCACCATCACCATGGCCGCCGAGGCCGGACAGCTCCAGCTCAACGCCTTCGAGCCGATCATCCTGCACTCCCTGTCGGAGTCCATCACCCACCTGCGCGCGGCCTGCCTGACCCTCGCCGAGCGCTGCGTCATCGGCATCACCGCCAACACCGAGGTGCTGCGCGCCAGCGTGGAGAACTCCATCGGCCTGGTCACCGCCCTCAACCCCCACATCGGCTACACGGCGGCCACCGACATCGCCAAGGAGGCGCTCGTCACGGGCCGCGGCGTGGCCGAACTCGTCCTGGAGAAGGGCCTGTTGCCCGCCGAGCGGCTCGCCGCCCTGCTGCGCCCCGAGGTGGTCGCGGGCAACGGCTCGCCCCTCGCCTGACCCGTCCCCGACCTGCGACGACGCGCCACGACCGGCCCGGAGGCACAATGGTGATCATGACAACGACGTCGTCCCTCACCTTCCAGCCGGTCCTGGAGCGCATCGCCGAGGAGATGGCCCGCACTCCCGGCCGCGGCCGGCCCGCCGACTACATTCCGGCGCTCGCCGCCCGCGACGCCCGCAGCTTCGGCATGGCCGTGGCGGAGCTGGACGGCACGGTGTACGGGGTGGGGGACTGGCAGGAACCCTTCTCCACGCAGTCCATCACCAAGGTCTTCACCCTCGCCCTGGACCTGGCCCGCGAGGGCGACGAACTCTGGGAGCACGTCGGCCGCGAACCCTCCGGCAACCCGTTCAACTCGCTGGTCCAACTGGAGTACGAGAACGGCATCCCCCGCAACCCGTTCATCAACGCGGGCGCCCTCGTCGTCACCGACCGCCTCCAGACCCGTACCGGGGACGCGGCGGGCGAACTGCGGGACTTCCTGCGGGCCGAGAGCGGCAACGCGGCGCTCGACTTCGACCTGGAGGTGGCCGCCTCCGAGTCCGCACACGGCGACCGCAACGCCGCCCTCGCCCATTTCATGGCGTCCTACGGCAACATCGACAATCCGGTGCCGGCCCTCCTCGACCAGTACTTCCGCCAGTGCTCGGTCACCGCCTCCTGCGCCGACCTCGCCCTGGCCACCGGCTTCCTCGCCCGGCACGGCGTCCGCGCCGACGGCAGCCGCCTGCTCAGCCGCAGCCAGGCCAAGCAGGTCAACGCCATCATGCTGACCTGCGGCACCTACGACGCGGCCGGCGAGTTCGCCTATCGGGTGGGACTGCCCGGCAAGAGCGGCGTGGGCGGCGGCATCATCGCGGTCGTACCGGGCCGCTGCACCCTGTGCGTATGGAGTCCGGGTCTGGACGAACGCGGGAACTCGGTGACGGGCGTGGCCGCCCTGGACCGCTTCACGACGCTCACGGGCCTGTCGGTCTTCTGAGCGTCGCCCCCAGAACACGCACGCACACGCCGGTCACGCCCATGACGTCGCCCGGAGGCGGTCATGTCGCTTTCCGGCCACCCGGCGTTGACACCCTGACCGAGTGTTGGCCAAGGCCTTCCCCGTCGATCTCCGTCGCTGTCAGGTCCTGGGCCTGGCCGGCACGGCCTGTCTCGCGCTGGGCGGTGAGACGGCCGGTGCCCTGCCTGCCCGGCAGCTTCTCGCCCCGACCTCCCCGCACGCCGTACTGGGCCTGGTCGGGGTGTACTTCGGGCTGGTGCTGCTCACCGCGGCCTGGGTGCTCCTCGGCCGTCTGGTGCGCGGCGGCGACCCGCCCACCCCGCGCGCCCTCGTGCTGGTCCTCGCCGTGTGGGCGGCCCCGCTGCTGATCGCGCGAACCACAGCCACACCACGCTGGTGCACAGCACCGCGTACAGGGCGCCCGCGACGCGCGGGTGCCCGGCGCGGACCAGGACGGCGAAGGACGGCAGCAGCCAGACCAGGTGGCGCACCCACGTGATGGGGCTGACCAGGCAGGCCGTCAGGCCGGTGAGGGCGAAGGCGGCCGGCCAGTTCCCCGCGGCCACCGCCCGCCTGGACGTGCCCAGCAGCCCAGCGCCAGCAGCACGAGCGCCGCCCAGACGGGACGGCTCTCCACGACGCCTCCGGCATCGACGGCTTCCTCGGCGCCAACCTCTACACCTGGATCACCCTGGGCCTGCTGCTACGGCTGCCGGTCGGTCAACCCGCCGAACGGCGTCGGCCCATGAGCCGCAGCACCAGGGCGACGGAGACACCGCCCAGCGCGGCGGCACCCACGACGACGGCCGCCTCCGGCCAGCCGGGCCCGTCGTCGTCGCCGGACACGGCGACCGCCGCGGCCGTCACGGGCGTCGCCTCCGGTCCGGGCCTCGGCCGCGCCCGCAGCCCGTCCAGCGAGCCCACCGGGTCGACCCGCCCGGCGGCCCCGAACCCCCAGTCGAGCAGTTCGCGTGCCTCCTCGTAGACGGCGAAGCCGCCCCCGGCCTGGGGATTGAGCACCGTCACGACGAGGGTGCGGTCCCCGCGCCGGGCGGCGGCCACGAGGGTGTTGCCGGCGTTGCTCGTGTAGCCGTTCTTGATGCCGACCAGCCCCGGGTACCGCGCGACCCCGTTCGTCCCGCTGAGCAGCCGGTTGGTGTTGACGATGCCGTACGTCCCTCCGTCGCGCCCCGGGAAGCGGGCCTCGGCGGTGGCGCAGTACCGGGCGAAGTCCGGGTTGCGCAGCCCGGCCCGCCCGAACACCGCGAGGTCGTAGGCGGAGGACACCTGGCCGGGGGCGTCGTACCCGTCCGGCGACACCACGCGCGTGTCCAGGGCGCCCAGCGAGCGGGCTTTGGCCTGCATGCCGGCGGCCGTGGCGCGCCAGCCGCCGTTGAGCGCGGCCAGTACGTGCACGGCGTCGTTGCCGGAGTTGAGGAACACCCCGTGCCACAGGTCCGCGACCCGGTACGAGCGTCCCTCGGCCACTCCGACGAGGCTGCTGCCCGCCCCGATGCCGGTCAGCTCCGCCTCGGAGACCCGGTGCCGGATGCCTCCGGGCAGGACGGGCAGCACCGTGAGGGCGAACAGGGTCTTGAGCGTGCTGGCGGGAGGCAGCTTGCGGTGCGCGTTCGACGCGGCGAGCACGTCGCCGGTGCCGGCGTCGGCCACCAGCCACGACAGTGCGGAGACGGCCGGGACGCCGGGGGCTCCGGGGCGTGGCCGGACCTGCGTACCGGCGCGGTACAGCAGGGCGGGCCGCGGTGCCGTCGCGTGCGGCCCGCCGGCCGGACCGGGGTCCGCGGCGGCGGGCGCCGCGGGCCCGAGGGCCAGGACACCCACCGCACAGAGCACGCAGGCCGACGCGGCGGCCCGAGAAGAGAATCCGATCGTCATATGATCAACGTAAGAATGAAGCGGCCATCCACCGCGCTGCCCGTGCCGCACAGCGGGCCGCCTGCACCCGGATGCCGCAGCGGTCCAGGGGCGTCCGGGACCAGGATCAGGCGGCCGGAAGGGTCGGCTGGATGCGGCGGATGAACGTCGCGTTGTCCGGCGTCGCGCGCATCCGCTCCAGCAGGGTTTCCAGGTTGGCCTGGCCCTCCCGGGTCTGCAGGGCTCGGCGCAGGCCGCGGGAGGCGGTCAACTCGCCGGGGGAGAGCAGGAGTTCCTCGCGGCGGGTGCCGGAGGTGTTGATGTCGACGGCCGGGAAGACGCGGCGCGAGGCCGGTTCACGGTCGAGGCGCAGCTCCATGTTGCCGGTGCCCTTGAGCTCCTCGAAGTAGAAGTCGTCGGCACGGGAGCCGGTCTCCACCAGCGCGCTGGCGAGGATGGTGAGCGAGCCGCCCTCCTCCGCGGCGCGCGCGGCCCCGAAGAACCGCTTCGGTCCGATGAGCGCGCCGGCGTCGACGCCGCCGCTGAGGGTGCGGCCACCGGCGGCGGCGGAGTTGTTGTGGGCCCGGCACAGCCGGGTCAGGGAGTCCAGCAGGATCACGACGTCCTCGCCCGCCTCGACGAGCCGCTTGGCCCGTTCGATCACCAGGTCGGCGAGCGCGATGTGCTGCCTGGGGGACTGGTCGAAGGTGGAGGCGTAGACCTCGCCGCGTACCGAGCGCCGCATGTCGGTGACTTCCTCGGGGCGCTCGTCGAGCAGCAGCACCATCAGCCGGGCTTCCGGGTGGTTCCCGGCGACGGCGGCGGCGAGCTGCTGGATGAGAACGGTCTTGCCGGTCTTGGGCGGTGCCACGATCAGCCCGCGCTGGCCCTTGCCGACGGGTGCGAGCAGGTCGACGACCCGTCCGGCGAGCCCGGCCGCCGGGTGTTCGAGGCGGAGCCGCTCGTGCGGGTGCAGGGGCGTCAGGTCACGGAAGTGACGGCGCCCGCGCCGGGCGTCGGGCGTGCGTCCGTCGATGCGCGCCACGTCGGTCAGGGAGCGCCGGGCGTCGCGCAGCCCTTCGATCAAGTCGCCCTTGCGCAGCCCGAGTCGGCGGATCAGCGCGGGGGCGACCTGGACGTCGTCGGGGGCGGGCAGGCAGTCGGCGGCGCGCAGGTGCCCCTTCCCGTTGCCGTCGATGTCGAGGACACCGGTGACGAGCTGGGGCTGGGGCTGCTGCCGGACAGGGGGGTGTTCGAGTGTGGTGGTCATGGTGGCCGGTCCTTTCGAGGACGGAAGGCGTGAGACATGCGAAGGAAGGGGTGTGGATCCGCGAGGGGGAGGGGCGGTGTACGCGCGCCTCCGGCGGTGGGGAAGCAGGACCTCGGCCACGGGGAACCGCTGCTCACAAGGTCTCTGCGGAAGAGCCGGCGCACCGACCGGGATCGACGGGCGCAACAGCGAACTGGGGGAGGAACCGCACCGGCGCCCCGAAACGGGGGCGTACACAGGTGCTGTGGGGGAGCGTAACACTCACCTCGCGTCATGGCGAGGGACGTGGCGCTTCCATCCGTCTCAACACGGGACCGTCCCCGGCTATTCCGGGGCCGGTCCCGTCTTGGTCCGGACCGCAGTGTCATGGGCCGGTGCCAGATGTCCCCAGACCATAACGATCCGGGAGGACAACGGACTTGACCTCCTACGCTGCACTATCTTCACGTCATGTCCACGCCGCCCAAGCCTCCGCAGGAACCCGAACAGCCGTCCGGGGCGCCGGCTCCGCCGAGTGCGTATCCGTACCCGAATCCGCAGTCGCCGGGCCCAGGGTCGGCGGCGAGTTACCCGCCGCCCGCCGCGCCCGTGCCGGGCCAGCAGAACTTCTACGCCACCCCGACCCTGGTCGGCCAGCCGGGCCAGCCGGGCCAGCCCGCGGCCGGGTATCCGTACGGCGGGCAGGGACCGTATCCGCAGGTTCCCCCGCCGCCGTCCGGTGGCGGAGGCGGAGCCGGACGGGCCGTGCTGTGGGTGGCCGTGGGCGCGGTCGTCGCTTCCGCGGCCTGGGCGGCGGGGGTCTTCCTGATCGGCGGAAAGGGTGCCGAGGCGGACCTGCGCGGTTACACGGCGCCGGCGAACCTCTGCTCCAGCACCGACTACTCCTCGTTCGAGACGGAGTACCCGGACAACGACGGCTCGCCGACCCACAACGCGCTCAAGGACCCGGCTCTCGACGAGAGTTACTGCAGCGTCAACCTGAAGAAGACCGGGTCGAGCTACGCCGACGCCTACCTCTCCACGCAGGTGGACCTGCACAGGAAGTCCGACCCAGGGCCGGAGTTCACGGCCATGTGGAAGAACTACGAGGAGAGATACCCCGATTACGACGTGGAGACCGTCGAGGACATCGGCGAAGAGGCCTATCTCGTCAGCGAGGACACCACCAGCGGCTCCACCAGTGGTTCCCTCTACGCCACGCTCGCCGTACGGGACGGCTGGACCACGTACACGATGAGCTACAGCGCCTACCTGTCCTCCTACGACGATGACGACGACAAGGACCCGCCGTCGCTCGAAGACGTGAAGGACTGGCTGAAGACGGACTCGAAGGCCACGCTGGACCAGCTCAAGGACTGACGCCCGCGCACGCACGGTGGCCGGCTCACGGGGTTTCGCCCCTGGGCCGGCCACCGGTGTGTTCAGCGCGCCTGAGCCTCCTTCGCGATCTGCTCGAACCGCGCTCCCATCGCCTCGGCCAGCGCGTGCGCTCCCGACAGGGGCCGCACCATCACCGTCAGCCGGTCGATGAGCCCGTCCTCGTCGACGTGGATGAAGTCGCAGCCGCTCAGCTCCCGCTCGCCGACCTGCGCGCGGAACACCAGCGCGTGGTCGCGGCCGTCCGCACCGGCGAGTTCCCGCTCGTACCGGAAGTCCTCGAAGACCTCCGACACCGCGCGCAGGATCGCCGCCGTGATCGCCTTGCCGGCGTATGGCTTGAACACGACCGGGCTGGTGAACTCCACGTCCTCGGCGAGCAGAGCCTCCACGGCCTGGAGATCGCCGGCCTCGACCGCCTCTCGGAACGCGCGCATCCGATCACCTCGTACTCAATTAGTTGACTAAGTGTGGATGACAATAATCACCTGCTGTTACCGTGTCCACATGTCGCTCAAGTACGCCGTCCTGGCCGCCCTCCTGGAAGGTGAGGCCTCGGGCTACGAACTGTCCAAGGTCTTCGACGTCTCCCTGGCGAACTTCTGGCCCGCGACCCCGCAGCAGCTCTACCGCGAGCTGGAGCGACTCGCCCAGGACGGCCTGATCGAGGCGCGGGTCGTACGGCAGGAACGCCGGCCGAACAAGCGGATGTTCACCCTCACCGAGGCCGGCCGCGAGGAGCTGCACGACTTCGCGGCCGCACCGCCGCGCAGGCCCACCGCCATCCGGGACGAACTCCTCATCAAGATCCAGGCGATGGACGGCGTCGGCGTCGACCCCGAGACGACCCGCGCGCAGATCGAGGAACGCAGGAGCTGGGCGCGCGGCAAGCTCGACCGCTATCTGCGGGTGCGTGAACGCCTCCTCGCCGGGCGCACCGAGGACGAGTTCCTGCGCGAGGCCGACCGGATCGGCCCCTTCTTGACGCTGATGGCGGGCATCGCCTTCGAGGAGGAGAACCTGCGCTGGTGCGAGCGGGTTCTGCTGCACCTGCGGCGGCGTACCGCCGTAGGCTGACGCCGATGTTCAGCCCCGAAGGACCCACGCTGCGCGAACTCGCCGTCCAGGCACTGTCGTCCGTCGAGCACGGCTACGACCTGCTGGCTCCGAAGTTCGACCACACGCCTTTCCGCACCCCCGCCCCCGTCCTCGACGCGGTCGTGTCGGCCCTGCGCCGGACGGGCCCCTACGGTGACGGCCTCGACCTGTGCTGTGGCACGGGCGCCGGCGTCGACGCGCTGGCCACGCTCTGCGAAAGCAGCGTCACCGGCGTCGACTTCAGCGCCGGGATGCTCGACATCGCGCGCGGGCGGGCCCGCCCGCCGCAGCCGCGGGTGTCCTGGGTGCGGGCCGACGCGCGCGCCCTGCCGTTCACGGACGCCTTCGACCTCGTCGTCAGCTTCGGCGCGTTCGGGCACTTCCTCCCGGAGGAACTGCCCGGCCTCTTCGCCCAGGTGCACGGGGCGCTGCGGCCCGGCGGGCGATTCGCGTTCCCGGTGCTCGCGCCGCCCCGGCCGTCGTCCCCGGCGTTCTGGATGCTGCTCGGCTTCGACGCCGTCATGCGGGTCCGCAACGCCGTGTGGCGTCCCCCCTTCGTCATGTACTACCGGGCCTTCCGGCTGGGCGAGGTCCGCCGGGAGCTGGAGCGCGCCGGGTTCCGGGTGGACCTGCACGCCCTGCCCGAGTTCGGCACGCGGGGCGACGGAAGCCCGCGTGTCCGGATGGTCGAGGCGCGCCGCACGGACCGACGCGGGCCGGGTCAGTCGGCCGCCGGCAGGGTGAACGTGTAGACCAGCGCCTCCTGGCGGGTCTCCACCACCAGGTCGGTGATCTCCAGCGGCCGGGCGTACTGGTCGTGCACGTGCCGGGTCACCCGCATCGACGGGGCGCCGTCCGGGCGGGTGATGGAGTCCCGGTGGTGCAGGGCCAGTCCGGCCCGGCGCATCCAGTCGTAGACGCGCCGGAGCTGCGGGGAGCCGGTGGTGTCGGCGCGGTCGCGGTAGCGGGCGAGTTCGTCGACCTCGGCCAGTGCCACCGCCGAGAAGGACGTCATGGCGGTGCGCAGAGGGCGTCCGTCCGCGCCCGTCGACCTGTAGCGGTGGACCAGCGTCGGCCGGTTCGGGGCGAGATCCAGCGCGGTGGCGTGCTCGGGCGGCGGCGGCTCCCAGCTCAGCTCGGTGCGGTCCACCGCGCAGGCGTCGTCCGCGGTCCGGGAGCCGACGGGAAAGGCGAGCCAGGCCGGGTCGGCGACCGGCGCCCCCGCCAGCACCGCGTGGCTGCCGCGCCGGTCGGTGGCGACGAGTCCGTCACGGCGCAGCACCTCCAGCGCCTGCCGGACGGTCACCCGGCTGACTCCGAAGTGCTCGGCCAACTGCCTTTCCGCGGGCAGGCGTTCGCCGGGCGGGATGGTGCCGTCGTGCAGCTCGCCGAGCAACTCCTTCGCTATCCGCCAGTAGAGGGGCTGATCAAGGGGGATGGTGCGGGCCATGCCGCGCGCCTCCTGTGGTGACGTGCCGTGCGGGCGTGTTCGCCACCAGATCTAGCATTGGTCTAAACCACTAGGGAAGGGCGGGCGGGCGGAACGGCTGAAACCGGACGGCCCGCCATCCCGTCACAGCGCGCTGTACACGGCCTTCACCAGCGCCATCTTCCGCGGGTCGTCCGCGATGTGCGGCCCCATGCGGTTCATCACGTACCCCAGCGACAACCCGGCCTCGGGGTCGGCGAGACCGCACGAGCCGCCGAAGCCGTCGTGTCCGAAAGCCCGCGGGTTGGGCCCGTAGGAGCCGTTGGGGCCGCTCAGCCACAGGCCGAGCCCGATCTCCGTCTCGTGCGCGAAGCCGGCGCCCAGCACCAGGTCCCGGCAGCCGCCCTGCCCCTCACGGACCCGCTCGGCCGCCTCCGGGGACAGCACGCGCCGGCCGTCGGCGGAACCGCCGCCCGCGAGGACGCCGTACAGGGCGGCGACCGCCCGTGCGGTGCCGTGCCCGTTGGCGGCCGGGATCTCCGCGGCCCGCCAGGCGGGTGTGTTCGCCTCGTCGGCGCCCGCCAGGGGGTTCGTCAGGGCGGCGATGGCCGTGGGCGTCAACTGGGCGAAGACGGCAGCCTGTTCGCTGCTCGACGCGGCGGGCGGATGCACCATCTCCGCCGCCCGCCCGGCCTCCTTCTCCGGCAGGCCGATGGTGAAGTCGATCCCCAGCGGCCCGGTCACCTCGCGCTCCAGGAAGGCGCCCGGCAGCAGTCCCGAGACCCGCCGCACGACCTCGCCGACCAGGAAGCCGTAGGTCAGCGCGTGATAGCCGGACCGGGTGCCCGGCTCCCACCAGGGCTCCGTCGCCGCGAGGCGGGCGGTGGTCAGCTCCCAGTCGTACAGCTGCTCCAGCGTGTGCGGCTCGCGCAGCCCCGCCAGTCCGGCGCGGTGCGACAGCAGATGCCGGACGAGGACGCCCTCCTTGCCCGCCGCGGCGAACTCGGGCCAGTAGTCCGCCACCGGGGCGTCGAGGTCGAGCAGACCCCGGTCGGCGAGGAGGTGCGCGCACAGCGCGGTCGGACCCTTGGACGTCGACCACACATTGACCAGCGTGTCCCGCTCCCACGCGCGGGTGCGCGCCGCGTTCGCCCAGCCGCCCCACAGATCGGCCACGGTCACGCCGTCGACCATGACGGTCACCGCCGCGCCCAGCTCCCCCCGCTCCCGGAAGTTCTCCTCGAACGTGGCGCGGACCGCCGCGAAACGCTCGTCGCAGTGGCCGTGAACCTGTGGCACGTGCTCGGACATGGGTCCTCCGTGATCCGCCGGGGCCCCGGACCGCGGCTCTGCGGCCGGGCACCCCGAACATACCGACTGGTCGGATCAGAGGGAAGGTGTGATCAGGACCTCACGTGTACGACCGCAGCCAGCGCATCTTGGCCGCCTCGTGGTACGGGCCGCCGCCCTCGTGGTCGTTGAAGTCGTACACCTCGATCGTCCGGTCGTCGTGCGCCCACGCGTGGAAGGCCGCGAACACGGTCGACGGCGGACACGTCTGGTCCTCCAGGGCCACCGAGAACAGCGCGGGCGCCGAGCCGCGGGACGCGAAGTGCACCCCGTCGAAGTACGACAGCGTGCGCAGCGCGTCCTGCGTACGGCCGCGGTGCGTCTTGAGGAACAGGCCGATCTCCCGGTACGGGTGACGGTCCGTCAGTGTCACGGCGCGCGGGAAGTCGCACAGGAACGGCACGTCCGGCGCGACCGCGACCAGGTCCGGAACCAGGCCGCCCACGGCGATCGTGATGCCGCCGCCCTGGCTCGCGCCGAGCGCCACCGTGCGCGCCGCGTCCGTCAACGGGTGCGAACGGGCCGCCTCGACGGCACGCACCGCGTCCGTGAACACCCGGCGGTAGTAGTAGTTCTCGGGGGCGTCCATGCCCCGGGTCATGAAACCGGGGAACGCGGGTCCCGCGCCCACCGGATCGGCCGTACCGCCACCGCCGCCCCAGGCGCTGCCCTGACCGCGGGTGTCCATGATGAAGTGCGCGCGGCCCGTGGACGCCCACAGCAGGTGCTCGTGCGGCAGCCCGCGGCCCCCGCCGTAGCCGACGAACTCCACGACCAGCGGCACCGGTTCGGTAGCCGCGGCGGGCAGGGTCAGCCAGGCCTTGACCGGATGACCGCCGTACCCGGCGAACGTCACGTCGAAGACCCGCACGGTCTCCAGCCCCGTGTCGACCGGCTCGAAGCGGGCGTCCAGGTCGTACTCGCGGGCCTCCTGAAGGGTCTTGGACCAGAACGCGTCGAACCCCTCCGGTTCGGCGGATCCACTGCGGTACTCGTGGAGTTCCTCCAGGGACAGGTCGAACGAGGCCATGAGCAACCGCCTTGTGATGAGTGGCCGTACGGATGATCACACCGTACGTGGGCGGTGGTAGCGCTTACCAGACCCCAGGACCAGGCACGATCCCCGTTCCGGCCGGCGCTCTCACGCGCTGCGCCGGCTCCACTCCGGCCCGGTCCACGCCCACTCCCGGTCCCACTCCGCCAGCCGGTGCCGCAGGGCCACCCGGCGCAGGACCGCGTGCCCGAGCAGCACCACGGCCGCCGTACCGCCCGCCGTGGCCACGCCGAGCGTCAGCGTGTGCTGCCACACCGCCGTGCCGTCGGGCGGCGGCGGGACGCTCCGGCCCCGCGCGTCGAACCACACGTCGACCCTGTCTCCCCGATGGGTGCCGGCGGGCACGAGCGCGACGGCCCGGTGCGGGGCCTCGCCGGGCTCCGTCCAGCGCACGGCGACCCGGAAGCGCTGTTCGCGGGCGCCTTCCGCCGTCGGCAGTGTGTCGGGCGGCCGGCCGACGACCTCGGCCCGTACCCGGTGCCGCTCGGCCCGCTGCTCGGCCGCCACGGCCACGGCGTCGGCATGGGCCCACCGGCCGGCGAGCGCACCCGCCAGCGGGGCACCGATCAGGACGAGTACGGCGACCACCAGCACCGTCCACGCCTCCACGACGTCCGACCGGCGGCGCAGAGGATTGTGCCGCCAGCGCCAGCCACGCAGCCCGGTTCGCATGTCGACCTCCTCGCCGTCACGCGGACGAGTGCCCACACGGAGCGGATACCCCGTACGGAGGACATCGTTTCACTTTCGGGCGAGCCCGACATGTCGGCAGTGGCCGGATATGCTCATGGGCGGGCCGACGCACGGGCCCGGAGGCGGCGGACGCCGGCCGAACCGCGTGTCACCGAACCCGTGCGTCAGCCGAACCGTTCGATCCGGATCCGGTCCACCGGCTGCCCCGCCGCCACCAGCAGCCGAGAGGCGTGCTCGGCGAACCCGTTGGACCCGCACACGTAGGCCTCCCAGCCGCCGTCCGGCCGCTCCGCGAGCAGCGGCGCGAGGTGGGCGGCCGTGAGCCGGCCCACGGGGGTGCCCCGCGGCGCGGTCCGCGTGAACACGGGCGTCGTCTCCGCGCCGTACTCGCCCGCGTAGATCAGTTCCTCGGGGCCGCGCGCGGACACCAGCAGGCGCAGCGGGACCGCGAGGCGCCGGGCCCGGTGGTGGCGCACCATGGACATCAGCGGTACGACCCCGGAGCCGGCGCCGATCAGCAGCGCGGGCCGGTCGCCGGGCCAGGCGAAGAAGCCGCTCAGCGGGCCGCGGACCTCCACCTGGTCCCCGGGCTCCGCCACCGTGTGGAACCAGCCGGACACCTCGCCGCCGTCGACGTGGTCCAGGGTCAGCTCGACGTGTCCCGAGCCGTCCGGCGCCGAGGCGATCGAGTAGTGCCGCTGGGCGAGATACCCGTCCGCGGCCCGCAGCCGCAGCATCAGGTGCTGCCCCGGCAGATGCCCCTCCCAGGCGGGCACCGCGAGCCGGAAGGTGGCCGCGTACGGCGTCTCGCGGCGGATCTCGGTGATCGTGGCCGTCTGCCACACCGACGCCGCCCGGTTGCTGACGGCGATCCGGCCGGGCACCGCGAACCGGGTCGGCGGAGTGAAGGTCTCAGTCACCGGTATACCTCTGCTCCTCCCACGGGTTGCCCCGTGCGTGGTAGCCGTTCTGCTCCCAGAAACCCGGCTCGTCGTGGTCCAGGAGCCGCAGACCGGCGATCCACTTGGCGCTCTTCCAGAAGTACAGGTGCGGCACCAGCAGCCGCGCCGGGCCGCCGTGCTCGGCGGAGAGCGGCTCACCGCCGTACGTGAAGGCGATCCACGCCCGCCCGCCGGTGAGGTCGGCGAGCGGCAGGTTGGTGGTGTACCCGGTGTGCGAGTACGCGACGGCGTGGGTCGCGGACGCCTGCGGCCGGACCGCCTCCAGGAAGGCGTCCAGCGACACGCCCCCGAACCGCACCCCGAACTTCGACCAGCTGGTGACGCAGTGGATGTCGCCCTCGTACGCGGAGGCGGGCAGCGCGTGCGCCTCGTCCCAGCTCCAGGTGCGGGGCGCGTCCACCAGCCCGTCGATCCGGAAACTCCAGTCGGCGGGCCTGAGGTCGGGCGTGACCTCGGCGGACAGTACGGGCCAGTCGTCGCCCGCGTCGTACTGGCCCGGGGGCAGGCCCGGGTCGTCGACGCGCGGGCGTCCGGTGAAGCCTCGGGTGACGTTCATGGAGTTCCAGCGTGAGGGCGACGGTTGCTTACGCATTCAACCGTACGGGCAAGTCAGGCGTGCTCCGGACCCCGTCCGGCCGCCGATCGTGAAGCGCGTATGAACACTGCCGCGCCCGGGGAATAGCCGCCCCCGGATCCCCCTTGCACGTGACGTTCCGGATCCAGCGGTCCGGCGGCAGCGAAGGAGAGTGGAAGCAATGCCGAAGGCGTACGTCTTCACGCGGTACGGCGGCCCGGAGACCGAGGCGCTCGTCGACGTGGACCGGCCCCGTCCGGGCCCCGGCCAGGTGCTCGTCGCCGTGCGCGCGGCCGGCGTGAACCCGGTCGACTGGAAGCAGCGCACCGGATACCGGCGCCCCGGCGAGAGCGGTGAGCGGATCTTCCCCGCCGTCTTCGGGAACGAGGTCGCGGGCGTCGTCGTCGAGACCGGCGCGGACGTCACCGGCTTCGCGCCCGGCGACGAGGTGTTCGGCAACACCGCGGCGGGCGGCTACGCCGAGTACGCGCTCCTCGCCACCGGGCTCACCGCGGCCAAACCGGCCGCCCTGTCCTTCCCCGACGCCGCGACCCTGCCGGTCGCCGCCGCGACCGCCTACGACGGCGTCCACCAGCTCGGCCTGCCCGCCGGGGCGACGCTGCTGGTCACCGGCGCGGGCGGCGGCGTCGGCGTGGCCGTCGTACAGATCGCCCGCGCGCTCGGACTGCGGGTCGTCGGTGTGGCGAGCGAGGGGAAGAAGGAACTCCTGGAATCGCTGGGCGCGGTGCACGTCACCTCCGGGCCGGGCTGGGCCGAGCGGGCCCGCCTCGCGGCGCCGGACGGCGTCGACGGCGTCTTCGACCTCGTGGGCGGCGAGGTCCTGCACGAGGCCGCCGGCCTGCCGGCCGACCGGGCCGCGCTGATCACCGCCGGCGCCCCGGCCGAGGAGGTCGAGCGGCTCGGCGGCGCCCGCGTGGCCCGCGCCCGCAACGCGGAGGTCCTCCGGGCCGTCGCCGACCTCGTCGTCCGCGGCGAACTCGACCCGCACGTCACCCGGACCTACCCGCTGGAGCAGGCGGACCGGGCCCTGCGCGAGGTCGAGGACGGCCACGCCCGCGGCAAGGTCGTCATCGTGGCTGGAACCGCGATATGAGCCGGACCGGGTCCCGGCACGTCCTGGACAACCCCGCCCTGGCCTCCCTCACCGGCCCGCACGCCCGCTTCGCCGAGCGCCGCGGCCGGGTCCTGCGCTACCCCGTCGACGTGTCGCCCTGGCTGGCCGTGCCCGACGACCCGGACGCCGGCGACTGGGCGGACCTCGCCGCGCTCGCCGGCCCCGGCGGGGAGGTACCGCTGCCCGGGTTCCGTGGGGAGGTGCCGGCCGGCTGGGAGATCACCCAGCGCATCGAGGGCGTGCAGTTCGTCGACGAGGGGCTGGCCGCCGCGCCGGACACGGAGGCCGTCCGGCTCGGCCCCGCCGACGTCCCCGAGATGCTCGCCCTCGTCGCCCGCACCCAGCCCGGCCCCTTCGAACGCCGCACCATCGAACTCGGCACGTATCTCGGCATCCGCCGCGACGGCACCCTCGTCGCCATGGCGGGCGAACGCCTGCACCCGCCGGGCTGGACCGAGATCAGCGCCGTGTGCACCGACTCCGCCGTCCGCGGCCAGGGTCTCGCCACCCGGCTGATCCTGGCCGTCGCGCACGGCATCCGGGAACGCGGCGAGACGCCCTTTCTGCACACCAGCGCCGCCAACACCGGCGCCATCCGCCTCTATGAGTCCCTGGGCTTCGGCCTGCGCCGCAGGACGGCGTTCCTGGCGGCCCGCGCCCCCGAACGGGACGCGGTAGCGGTGGCCTAGCGGCGGCGAGGAGCGGTGGCGCCGCCGGGGCTCAGCCCGCGTCCGGCGTCCCGCTCCCGCCCCACGCGTTGTACCGCACCAGATACTCCGCGAACCGCTCCAGATCCGGCTCCGGCCACTCGGCGAGCCGCTCGCGGAACGCCGCGCGCCGGCTCTGGGTGACCTGGGCGAGGATGCTGCGGCCCGCGTCGGTCAGGTGCAGGACCTGGACGCGGTGGTCCGTGCGGTCCTGGCGCCGCTCGATCAGACCGGACCGCTCCAGCGCGGTGACCTGGCGGCTCACGGTGGACTTGTCCAGCGCGTAGTGCGCGGCCAGATCGGTGGCCCGGCAGCCGCCGCTGTCCTCCAGATGACCGAGCAGCGTGTACGACACCAGGGACAGCTCCGGATGCAGCCGCCCGGCCGAGGCACGGGCCCGCCGGGCGAAGACCGTCATCTCGCGCTGGATCGTCTCCACCGCCTCACCTGCGTCCACCCGGTCTCCCTCACCACTCCCTCACCCGCCTCGTTGCACCGTACAACTTGACGCGGGGGTGCGCAGGGGCGGGCCTTCCGCGGGTCCGGCGTGCGGCAGTTGGGATATGGTGTGCGACGGCCGCGGACGATCCCGGCCATGAGCGACCGAGGAGGTGGGACCCATTACCGCAGTGTCAGGTCGGGTGCTCTCTCCTCAGGACGGCGCGGACCGCCGCTAGGCGACCGCGAGAGCGCCCTTCGACTTTTCGAAAGGCTCTCGGCTTCCATGCCTCCTCTTTCCTCTCCTTCCGCTCCCTCGTCCCTCGCGGCCCACCCCTCCCGTGACGTCGTCGTCGTGGCACTGCGCGCCGCCGGATGCGTCTTCGCCGAGGACGAGGCGGACCTGCTCCTCGCCACCGCCGGCACACCGCACGAACTCACCGCCATGGTGGAGCGCCGCGTGGCCGGTCTGCCCCTCGAACTCGTCGTCGGCTGGGCCGAGTTCCTGGGCCGGCGCGTCATCGTCGAACCGGGCGTCTTCGTGCCCCGCCGCCGCACCGAGTTCCTGGTCGGCCAGGCTCTGGCGGGGGCCCCGCACGCGTCCGTCGTGGTGGATCTGTGCTGCGGCTCGGGCGCGGTCGGCGTGGCCCTCGCCGCCGCGCTCGGCGGGGTCGAACTGCACGCCGCCGACATCGACCCGGCCGCCGTACGGTGCGCGCGCCGCAATGCCGCCGCCGTCGGCGGGCAGGTCCACGCCGGGGACCTGTTCGACGCGCTCCCTGGTGCACTGCGCGGCCGTATCGACATCCTGGCGGCCAACGTGCCGTACGTCCCCACCGGCGAAGTCCCCCTGCTGCCCGCGGAGGCCCGCGAGCACGAGCCCCTCACCGCGCTCGACGGCGGCGCCGACGGCCTCGACATACTGCGCCGGGTCGCCGGTGAGGCGGCCGGCTGGCTCGCGCCCGGCGGCTGTGTCCTGGTCGAGACGAGCGAACGCCAGGCGGCGGACGCCGTCGAGGCGTTCCGGCGGGGCGGCCTCACGGCGCGCACGGCCACCGACGAGGAACTGTTCGCCCACGTGGTGATCGCCACCCAGGAGTAGCGGTCGGGTCGCGGCGCCACCCCTCGCCCGTCCGGCGGGGGGAGCGGCGCCGCGGCCCGACGGACGTCACAGGGTCCGGGCGCGTGCCACGAGCAGGGCCACGTCGTCGTGGTTGTCCGGGTGGTGCAGCGCCCGCAGCAGCAGGTCGCACAACTCCTCCAGCGGACGCGCCGGGTCGTCCAGGAGCGCGAGCATCGCGTCCAGGCGTTCGTCGAGGGAGTGCTTGCGCGTCTCCACCAGCCCGTCGGTGTACAGCACGAGCTGGTCGCCGGGAGCGAAGTCGACGTCGGTCGAGGAGAACGCCACCCCGCCCACCCCGAGCGGTGCCCCGGTGGGCAGGTCGAGCAGCTCCGGCGGGTGTCCGGGCCGTACCCGCGCGGGCGGCAGGTGCCCGGCGTTGGCGATCCGGACCCGCCCGAGGCGCGGGTCGTGGACGGCGTACACGCAGGTCGCTATGAAGTGGTCCAGGCCCGAGGTGATCCGGTCCAGGTGCTCCAGGAGCACCGCCGGGTCGAGGTCGAGGGAGGCGAGCGTGGTCGTCGCGGTGCGCAGCCGGCCCATGGTGGCGGCGGCGTCGATGCCGCTGCCCATGACGTCGCCGACCACGAGGGCGGTCTTGCCGTCCTCCAGCGGGATGACGTCGAACCAGTCGCCGCCCACCTCCGTGGTCGCCCCGGCGGGCTGGTAGCGCGAGGCGACCTCCAGGCCGCCGGTCACCGCCGGGTGGCTCGGCAGCAGGCTGCGCTGAAGGGTGAGGGCGGTGCTGCGGGCGTTCTGGTACCAGCGGGCGTTGTCGATCTGCACGGCCGCGCGGGCCGCCAGTTCCCGGGCGAGCAGCAGATCGTCGCGGCCGAACGGCAGCGGGTTGTGGGTCCGCTTGAGGTCGAGGGCGCCCAGAACCTCGCCGCGGGCGATGAGTGGCACCGCGAGATAGGAGTGCACGCCGGCTCGCGCCAGCAGTCCGGCGGCTTCCGGGGAGCGGGCGATCCGCGCGAGGTCCTCGTCCTTGACCTGCGCCACCATGACGGGCTGCCCGGTGCGTACGCACTCGGTGACCAGCCGGTCGGGCGAGTACCGGGCGGTCCCGCCGGGCGGATCGGCCGCGCTCAGGGCGTCCGGCGCGTCGGCGGCGCGGACCGCCAGGGCGCGGATCACGGCGGGCTCCGTGGGGCCGAGGCTGGTGCGCCGGCCCGACACCACGGCGTCGAGGAGGTCCACGGCTGCGATGTCGGCCAGCTCCGGCACGGCCACGTCGGCCAGTTCGTCGGCGGTGCGTTCCAGGTCGAGCGTGGTGCCGATGCGGGTGGAGGCGTCGGCGATCAGCGCGAGGCGACGGCGTGCGGCCTCGGCCTCGATGCCCGCCCGGTACTGATCGGTGACGTCGACGACGGAGATCGCGACGCCGAGCACGGTGCCGCGGGCGTCCTCCAGGCGGTACAGCGAGATGGACCAGGCATGGTCCCGGTCCGGGTCGGCCGGCGTACGGCCGACCGTCGGCCTGTCGACGAGCGGCACCCCGCTGCGCAGCACCTCGCGGACCGCGGACTCGAGGGCGTCGGTGTCGAGCAGCGGGAGCACCTCGCGGACCGTGCGGCCCAGGTGCTCGCCGGCCGGGACGCCGTTGATGCGTTCCAGCGCCGGGTTGACCGACACGTACCGCAGCCGGGTGTCGAGCACGGCGAGGCCGATGGGGGACTGGGTGACCATGCGCGTCGACAGGGCCACGTCCCGCTCCAGCCGGCGCACCGTGGACCGGTCGGCGGCGAGGCCGAGGGCGTAGACGTCGCCCTGGTCGTCGACGAGGCGCATGTTGCGGAACTCCACCAGGCGGGTGGCGCCGTCCTTGCGCCGGATGGGGAAGGCTCCCGCCCAGCTGCGGCCGGTCGCCATGACGTCGGAGAAGAGCTTCACGACCAGCTCGACGTGGCGTTCGTGGACCATCACATGCGCCGCGTACCGCCCCAGCGCCTCCCCGGCCGGGTAGCCGAACAGTTCCTCGGCCTGGGGGCTCCACAGCACGATGCGGCCCGAGGTGTCCAGCACGACCGAGGCCACGTTGAGCACGTCGAGCAGGCCACTGGGCCCTGTCGGGCCGCCGGCCTCGGCCGAGGTCGATCCGGCTGCACTCATGCCACGCACCGCCTCCGCATGTCGACGCGGCACGCCGTCCCCCGTGCCGACTCCCCCAGTTCTACCGCGCTCAACCGATTTATCCCACGCCTGGGGCACCGTTCCCATGCTCCTCCAGTACGGCGGCGCGTGCCGTTCTCCTCATGGTCCACGCCAGTCCATTCGATTGGTCTGTACATGACTATCGAAGTTGGCCACACTGTCCGCCGAGCGCATCCCACCCCCCGTCAGAGGAGACCCATGCCCCTGCGCCCTGCCCGCGGACGCCGTCACACCCTGCGCACCGCACTGATCGCCCTGGCCACGGCCACCGCCGCGGC
>NZ_MUBA01000273.1 GCF_002154575.1 Streptomyces bobili | reverse complement strand
CCCCCGGACGGCGCGGCCTTCTGCCCCCGGTGTGGGGCCGCCTGTGTGACGGCGGCCGACTCCGACGCCGTCGAGGAGCGCCGGGTGGTGACCGTCGTCTTCTGCGATCTCGTCGGGTCCACGGCCCTGTCCGGGCGGCTCGACCCGGAGACGCTGCGCACCGTGACGCTCCGGTACTTCGCGCTGATGCGGGCCCGGATCGAGGAACACGGCGGCACGGTGGAGAAGTTCATCGGCGACGCCGTGATGGCGGTGTTCGGGATTCCCGCGCGCCACGAGGACGACGCCCGCCGGGCGCTGGCCGCCGCCCGCGGGATGATCACCGGCCTGGACGGACTCAACGCCGAGCTGGAGCGGGAGCACGGGGTGAGGCTCGCCGTCCGCATCGGCGTGAACACCGGCGAGGTCGTGGTGAACGTCGACCCCGCCGCCCGGCAGGCCCTGGTCTCCGGCGAGGTCGTCAACATCGGCGCCCGGCTCGAACAGCACGCCGGCGCGGGCGAGATCCTCATCGGCCCCGCCACCCTGCGCGCCGTCGGCGCCTCGGCGGTCACCGAATCCGCCGGACCTCTCTCCCTCAAGGGCGTCGACACCCCCGTCCCCGCCCATCGCCTGGTCGCACTGCACGAGGACGACCCGGAACGGGTACGCCGCTTCGACACCCCCTTCATCGGCCGTGAGCCGGAACTGGCCGAACTCCGCCTGCTCCTGCGCAGACTGACGGCGGACCCCCGTTCCTGCCTGGTGACCGTCTACGGCGAGGCGGGTCTCGGCAAGACGCGCCTGCTGCGGGAGTGGCTGAGGAACTGCCCGGCGTACGGCGAGGGCCGGTGCCGTCCGTACGGCGAGACCGGCACCCTTTCGCCGCTCGCCGACGCGGTACGTCAGGTCCTCGCGGCCCTCGGCGAGGACGCGGCGCTGGCAGGGCTGCCGGCCCACGAACGGACCGAGGCGGAACAGGCGCTGCGTCTGCTGAGGACCGGTCTGCTCGCGGACGGTACGCCCAGCCCCTCGGCGGACGACACCCTCATGGCGCTGGCCTGTCTGCTGGACGGGCTCTCCCGTGAGCGGCCCGTGGTGCTCGTGCTGGACGACTGCCACTGGGCGTCCGCGCCGCTGCTCGACCTCGCCGGCCGGCTGCTGGACGAGCTGGACCGTTCCCCGGTCGCCCTGGTGTGCGCTGCTCGCCCCGAGCTGCTGGAGACCCATCCGGGCTGGGGCAGCGGCCGGATGCGTTCCACGTCGCTCATGCTCACGCCGCTCACCCGGGAGGAGGCCGCCGCTCTCGCCGGTGAGCTGGTCGAGGTGGCGGCCCACCGGGACGGAGTGCCGGCGGCAACCCTGGACCGCGCCGAGGGCAATCCGCTGTACCTGGAGCATCTGACAGCCATGGCGACCGAGTGCGACGACCTGCCGCTCACCGTGCACGCGCTGCTCGGCGCCCGCATCGACGCGTTGCCGTCCGAGGAACGGGTCCTGCTCCAGCTGGCCGCCGTCCTGGGACGCGAGTTCCGCCGCGCCGACCTGACCGCACTGGCCACCACGGGCGAGCACGACGGCTCAGCGGACCTCGCGGACTCCGCCACCGGTCCGCTGCGCGGCCTCCTGCGGCGGCGGCTCATCGAGTCCGGCGGCCGTACCCTGGCCGCCGGATCCACGCTGCGCTTCGGCAGTGCCCTGGTGCAGGAGACCGCCTACCGCGGGATGGCCAAGAAGGTGCGGGCCCGCCGTCATGAGCGCGCCGCCGGGGTGCTGGTGCGGCACGAGGCGGGGGACGCGGCCGTCGGTACCCACCTGGCCCGCGCCCACCGTCTGCTCGCCGAACTGGGGATGCGCGACGACGACACCGACGTACTGCGTGCTCGCGCCGCCGCTCTGCTCACCCGGGCCGGTACCGCCGCCCTGGCACGCTCCGATCTGCCGTGGGCCGACGACCTCCTCAGCCAGGGCCTGGACCTGGCGGCCCCGGGCGAGCCCGCCGCGGTCGAGGCCGCCCGCCGCCTCGGCGAGACGAAGGTCGCCCGCGGCGAGCCGGCGCGCGGCCGGGAGCTGCTGGCGGGCGCGCTGGACACGGCGGACCGGGCCGGTGACCGGCTGGCCGCCGCCCATGCCCGGCTCGCGCTCACCGCCCTCGACCCCCGGCACGGATCCGCGGCCGAGGTCGCCGAGGCCGCGCTCGCGCTGTTCATGGTGGCGGGCGACGACCAGGGCATCGCCCGTGCCTGCGTCCGTATCGCCCAGGACCGCCAGCGACGCGGACGCCACGCCGAGGCCGAGGACCTGCTGAGCCGGGCCCTGGATCACGCCGACCGTGCCGACGCCGAACCCGAACGGGCCCTGGCGCTCGGCGCGGTCGGCATCTCCCTGTGGCGCGGCCCGACCCCGGTCCCGCGCGCGGTCGCGCGCTGCGAGGAACTGCTGGCGGCGCACGGCGCCGGCCGGCCGACCGTCCGGGCCACCCTGGCCTGCCCGCTGGCCGTGCTCCTGGCCCTGGCCGGCCGCCACGGCGAGGCACGCGAGCGGCTGGCCGAGGCGGCGCGGCTGGCGGCCGGCCTCGGCTACGCCGAGAGCGCCCTGTTCGTCCCGCTGTTCGCCGCCGAGGTCGAGGCACTGACGGGTACACCGGACCGCAGGCTCGCCCTGCTGGCCGAGGCCGCCCGCGCCGGCCGTGAACTCGGCGCCACCGGCGCGCTGCCCGGCATCGCCCGCGAGCGGGCCCGGATCCTGCTGGAGACGGGGGAACCGGGGGAGGCGCTGGCGCTGCCTGATCCCCAGGAGGCAGGCCTGCCCCCGGCGGAGTCCGCCGACGCGGACGGGCTGCGGGCACGCGCCCTCGCGCTCGCCGGGGAGCGGACCGCCGCGCGCACCTGCGCGGACCGGGCGACCGCGATGGCCGGTGACACGGACTCCCCGGTCGTCCGCGGCACCGCGGCCCTCGACCTGGCGCACACGCTGCGCACGCTGGGCCTGCCCGGTGACGCGTCGCGGGAGGCGCGCACGGCGCAGCGGCACTTCGCGGCCAAGGGGCACAGGATCGGCGCGGACCGCGCGGGCGCGTTCGCCGAGGACAGCGCGGCGGCGGCCCGGAGCACGAGCGGCCCGGCCGGGCGGGAAGGCGGGACCGTATGACCACCGGGACGGCAGGAGGGCTCACCTGGAGCCTGCGCGACCATACTCCCGAGGACCTCACCCTGCTCGCCGACACTGTGCCGGCCCTGCCCACCGACCCCTCGGCGTGGTCGGACGGCGCCGGGGTGCGCGTGTGCGTGGTCGACACCGGGGTGGAGTGCGGTCACCCCATCGTCGGCCCGGTCCAGGGCTCCTACGAGGTGGCGCCCGACCCCGACGGGACGCTGAAGGTCGTCGACAGCGGTCCGCTGCCCGACGGCACCGGCGACGCCTGTGGCCACGGAACGGCCTGCGCGGGGATCGTCCGGCGGGTGGCGCCGGACTGCGACCTGTACAGCGTGCGGGTGCTGGGCGAGGGCTTCACCGGAAGTGGCGACGCCCTGCTCACCGGGCTGCGCTGGGCGGTCGACCAGGGCTTCGACGTGGTCAACCTCAGCCTGTCCACGACCCGCCCCAAGTTTCTCGAAACGCTGCGCTCCCTGGCCGACCAGGCGTTCTTCAACGGCACCACGCTGGTGGCCTCGGCCCACAACACCCCGGTGGAGAGCTTCCCCTGGCGGTTCTCGTCGGTCATCTCGGTCGGTACACACCGTGAGGACGACTCCGGGCTCTTCCTCTACAACCCCGCACCCCCCGTGGAGTTCTTCGCACCCGGCCAGAACGTGCAGGTGGCCTGGACGGGCGGCGGGACCATCCGCACCACGGGGAACAGCTTCGCCACCCCCTTCATCAGCGGGCTGTGCGCCCGGCTGCTCGGCAGCCGGCCGAAGCTGACGCCGTTCCAGATCAAGCACGCCCTCTACCTCTCCGCCGCGAACGTACGTGTCGGCGAACCAGAAACCCGGATCGGCGAACCAGGAACCCGAGGTGCATCATGAGCCAGTCCCACGGCCTCGTCCCCGCCACAGGGGCGGGCCCCGCGACACGGGCCGGCAGCGCCGAGCGCGAACTGCTGCAGTCCGTCGTCGAGACCGCGCGGGCCATCTTCGGCGCGGCGGCCAGTTCCGTCCTGCTGCACGATCAGGACGCCGACGAACTGGTCTTCCAGGCGGTGGCCGGGGAGGGCGCCGAGTCCCTCGTGGGTTCCCGGTTCCCCGCCGGTCGCGGGCTGGCGGGCTGGGTGCTCGTCTCGGGCGAGCCGATGATCGCGGACGACCTGAGGAAACAGGGCATGTTCGCACGGGACGTCGCGAAGTCGACGGGGTACGTTCCGGACGCCCTGATGGCGGCGCCGCTCGCCCACCGCGACCGAGTGCTCGGGGTCCTCGAAGTCCTCGACCCCGTCCCGCAGTCCCGGTCCAGTCTCTCCGAACTCGACCTGCTCGCACTCTTCGCCCGCCAAGCCGCGGCGGCTCTCGCGGTCGTCACCGAACGGCGCCGGGAGGAGACGCCGTCGGCGGTCCGCGCGCGGAGCCTGGAACTCGTGACCGCGCTGCGCGACGTGCTGCTCGACGGGACGGCGGCCCCGGCCCCGCGCGAAGGGTAGTTAACTGTTCGTCTCCAGGGTTGTTTGCGTGAGCGTAACGTCGATTGGGTGAGCGTCGTTGTGAGGGTGTGAAGCTGACGGAGTGGGAGAGGGCGCAGGGTGTGCATCCGCAGACCGCGTATCGCTGGTTTCGCGAGGGCACCTTGCCGGTACCCGCGCAGCGGGTCGGCCCGCGCATGATCCTGGTGAACGTCGAGGTCAACGCGGCGCCTGAGGTTGTCGGCGGGGTGGGTCTGTATGCCCGGGTCTCTTCCCGTGATCAGAAGGCCGACCTGGAACGCCAAGTCGCCCGGCTGTCCGCGTGGGCGGCGGGGGCCGGCCATCGTGTCGTCCGGGTGGAGGCCGAGACTGGTTCGGGGAAGAACGGGGCGCGTTCCAAGGCCAGGCGTCTGCTGGCCGATCCCAAGGTGACCACGGTCGTGGTGGAGCACCGGGACCGGCTTGGCCGGATGAACACAGAACTGGTCGAGGCAGCTTTGGAGGCATCTGGGCGCCGCCTCGCCGTGCTGGATGAGCGAGAGGCCGAAGACGATCTGGTCCGGGACATGGTGGAGGTACTGACCTCCTTCTGTGCCCGCTTGTACGGGCGCGGGTCGGCGAGGAACCGTGCCCATAAGGCGCTTCAGGCAGCCGAACATGGCTGATCTGCGCCCGATCGAGGCGTCGTTCGTCGCGTCCGGTCCCAGTGGTGTGGCCGTGCGGACCCGCCTCAAACACCTGGCGCCCGGGGATGAGATGGTGCTGCGTCTGGTGGGGGCGCATCTGGGGTCGCTGGCTTCGAGGGACCTCAGGGCGCGCTGCCGGGACGGCCTGGAGCACTCGGCTGAGGCGTGGGCGGTGCGTAAGCGGGAGTTGACGCCGCTGTCGTCGTCGCGCTGGGCCGGGTCGATCACCAAGGCGTCGCATGACCGGTGGGCGCTGGCTCGGCGCTGTCAGCTCGCGCACATGCAGAGCCTGGAAGCAGGCGTCCGCACCATCGCCGGCCGGTTGTCGCTACCGGTCGGGCAGAAGGGGACGAAGAAGACGCCGGGGGGTTACCGGTCGCGGCGGGAGTGGCACGCCAAGGCGCGGCGGCTGCGGGTGCTTCAGGACCGGCTGGCTGCCACGCGGGCCGACCGCGACGCCGGAGTTGTGCACGTCGTACGGGGCGGCAAACGTCTGGCCCGCACCCGCCATCACCTGGCAGCGGCCCGGCTCACGCAGTCCGACTGGCGCGGGCGCTGGGAGGCGGAGCGCTGGTTCTGCCAGGCCGACGGAGAATCCGGCAAGCGGTACGGCAACGAGACGATCCGTATCAGCCCCGACGGTGAGGCGAGTATCAAGCTGCCCGCACCGCTTGCGCATCTGGCGAACGCCCCGCACGGACGGTACGTCCTGGCCTGCCGGGTCGCGTTCGCGCACCGGGGCACCGAGTGGGCGGACCGGGTCGCGGCCGACCGGGCGGTCGCCTACCGCATCCACTACG